>DNJG01000144.1 GCA_003489165.1 Nitrospinota bacterium
GCGATAATATCCCATTCCCTCTCTTTTTTCCATAGATAAAGAATACTTGCAACAAATACAATAAAAAAGGCAAAGAAAGCTATCCATGCAGATGGAATATGAAAATACATAATCTTCTGCACAATCCCTTCCTGCCTCTCAATAGGAGTAATGAAAAATGTAAAAATCAATGAAACAGTTACAACTATGAATGTAAGCCATTTAAAAATCATAATTTTAAAAAGGGGCGAGGATTCAAGGGTTCGAGGGTTCAAGCAAATAAAAATAAATCACTTGATCCCTTGACTCCTTGACCCCTATATTTTCAGTTGCTCCTTAATTGCCTTTAATTCCCTGTCAAGTTCCTTATTTCTCCTTGATAGGCTGTAAACATATCCAAAAATTGCAGCCCAGATTATTACATTTACCGCCAATAGATAAACAAAGTTTTTCATTATACCTCCACTCATTCCTCAATAATATATTCAAAAGACAAAAATGAGACAACTAAATAAATAATATCAAAAACAATAATTAATTTCAGCCATGACACTATCTCACCAAAAGGACTCCCTGACAAAATTAAACCTGTTGATTTTACCGCTGCAATTATAATCGGCACTACAATCGGAAAAAGCAGTATTGGAAGCATTACCTCCCTTGCCTTGATATTCACAGACATGGCAGAAAATAGTGTCCCTACTGTTACAAAACCAAGTGTCCCTAAAAATATTACAATAATCAGACTAAAAATTTTATCATATATAGTGATGTTAAACAATACTACAAAAACAGGGACTGTAATAGCTTCCATCACAAGCATAAATACCAGATTTCCAAGCATCTTGCCAAAATAAATAACACTCCTGTCCACTGGCGTAAGCATCAGCCCCTGAATACAGTCATTCTCCTTTTCAAATAAAAATGAGCGATTAAGCCCAAGTATTCCTGAGAATGTAAAGGCAATCCATAAAACCCCCTGGGCAATATCAAGTGGATTTACCTCCAAGAGGTCAATAGAAAAATTGAATATAACTAAGACTAATAGTGAAAAGATGAACATGGAGGAGAATATCTCCTTTGTCCGCAGTTCTCCCCTTATATCCTTCCACATAATAGCCCATATTTTACTAAAATAGTCCATAAAGTAATTAGTGACCAGTGACCAGTGACCAGTAATAATTGTTTGCTGACCACTGACTACTAACCACTGTTTTTAATAGTGCCCTTCCCCTACTGTATTAAAATACTTTGACTCAAACTTATCCCTGTCAACATTTTCAATCTTTTCAAAATAAGCCATTCTACCCATGACCTGAATTGCAACATGGGTGCATAACTCCAATCCCCTCTCAATATTATGAGTAATCATTATTATAGTCCTGTCCCCCTTCTTTAAATTTTTCAGAATATCCCTTAATTTCATGGCGGCGTGCTGGTCAAGACCTGTGTAAGGCTCATCAAGATATATGATAGAAGGATTCGGCATGAGAACACGGGCTATAGAAAGCCTCTGCGTCATACCCCTTGAGAATGTCCTCACTGGATCATGCATTCTCGCAGTAAGCCCCACCTCATCTATGACTTCGGCTATTCTATTTTTCAAATCAGGGATGTCATACATCTTCCCATAAAATTCAAGATTTTCATAAGGAGTGAGGTTGTTATAAAGAAAGGAATTGTGGGAGACAACACCGATATTTTTCCTTATCTCTCCATCTTCATCATGAAGCAATATTCCATTTATCTTTACTGTGCCAGAGTTAGGCTTGATAAGATGTGACAATATCTTTAGCAGTGTAGTCTTTCCTGCACCATTTGGCCCAAATATGGCAAGAAAACTCCCCTTCTCAAGCTTAAGATTTATATCCCTAAGGGCTGATATATTTCCATACACCTTTGATACCTTTTCACAATCTATCACATAGTCCATTTTTTAATCGTTACAGAGAATTTTCTCTTCAAAAAAGTGTGCCTTAATAAATTTAAAATTATACTATCACATTTCTCTGTTTTTCACTACATCCGCTATAGACTTGTCCCAAAAACAAATTCACAGCTAAATTTTACATTCTAAATTTGTCAATAACAAACCTTTGCCTTTGTGACTAAATTTTGGTAGTATAAAATAGTATGTGAGGGATGCTCCCTCATGATTTAGCAGGAGGAAGTATAATGGGTAATAAGAAAGATAATCAAAAAAAGGAAAACAACAAAGGTATAAACACTGCCATAATAGGAGCTGCAATAGTTTTTATTGTCCTGATTGGATATATGGCATCAAGGTCATCAGAAAAAGTTGATTCACAAATTCAAGTCTCAAACCCGCCTGAACAAGTATCAGTATCAGGTCTTATAGAGACAAGACCACTCCTCCCCCCTGAAATGTGGAAAGGTAAGGCGGCGGAGGCATACAAACTTGCAGCAGAAATACCTCAGGTTGTTGATGCCCAATATTGTTATTGTGATTGCAGTAAAAATCCGAGGTTTAAGCATAAGACATTGCTCACCTGTTATACAGATGACCATGGTGCAAATTGTGATATATGCCAGAATGAGGTCTTTGTGTCTTATGACCTTTACAAGAAAGGATACTCAATACCTGATATAAAGGCACAGATTGATAAGGAATTTGAAAAACACAGACACAATGGCTAAAAATTCAGCTGTCACCACTAATTTAATCAACAGCGAGAAAAAAGATATAGCCCCATTCATAGTTCTTGTTGTTGGGCTTACCATTGCCTTTAGTATATGGAAGGCGGGTTATACCGGAGTTCCAAAAGAACCTCCAAAATCTGCTGAATCTCAGATTGAAGGGACTACCGCACCTGACTTTACCCTTCCTGATTTGAACGGGGCAAACCACACCCTTTCAAGTTATAAGGGGAAGGTGGTATTTTTAAATATATGGGCTACATGGTGCAAACCATGTAAAGACGAAATGCCCTCTATGGAGAAACTCCATCAGCGATTTAAAGACAAGGATTTTGTAATGTTGGCAGTAAGTATTGATAAAGATGGCAAAAAATCGGTTGAGCCATTCATGAAAGAGTATAAACTTACATTCCCTGCCCTCCTTGACCCTGAAGGGACAACTTCAAAATTATACAAAACCACAGGCGTACCAGAGACATTCATAATTGATAAGAACGGCACTATAATACACAAGGTTATTGGACCAAGAGACTGGGGGACGGATCCTGTTTTTGGAGTATTTGAAAAGATAATAGGCAATGCATCTTAACTAATGTAGAGATTTAATACCCATCTTTTCTTTTAATTCATCCCTTATTTTTCTAACCTCTCCAACCAGCTTTCCGCTGTTCTCAAACGGAGACATACCTTTTAAATCAGCCTCTTTAATAGTATTTTCATAAGAAATATATCCAATTATATTTTCACTAAACTCAAGATTTTTTGAAATATATTCCTTCTCTTCACTGTTATTAATCTTATTTGCAATATAAAAAATATTTGGTATTCCCAATTCTGTTGATAATCGGACTATTGTATCGGCAGTTTTTATAGAGCGCAGTCCCGGCTCTACCACTATAATCATTACATCAACTGATTTAGCCGTTCCTCTTGTAAGATGCTCAAAACCTGCCTCCATATCAAGGATTACAACATCATCCGTATCCACAATAAGATGCTTTAACAGGCTTTTCAGCATGGCATTTTCAGGACAGAAACAACCGCTCCCTGCCTTTCTAAAACCTCCTGTCTGAATCAATCTCACACCATTTATATTAACTGATAGTTTTTCAGGAAGGTCATCAACCTTCGGGTTAAGCTTAAAAATCCCCGACCCAAGCAAAGCTTGGGTACCCCAACTCCCCGGTGCAGCCCCTGTCCTCTCCTCTATCAACTCCTTCATCTCTATTAGAGGTATAATCTCCGAGCTTTCTTCTATGGATAGACCCAGTGCCACAGCCAAATGCCCTGAAGGGTCTCCATCCACCGCCAGAACATTAAATCCTTCTCTGGCATATATCCTTGCCAGAGTAGAAGCGAGAGTAGTCTTCCCTACACCTCCTTTGCCTGATATTGCTATTTTCATATAAGGAAATTATAAAAAACTTGCCACAGAGACACAGAGGCACAGAGAAAGACAAGAAGCAAGAACTAATAAGCCAGAAGTAAGATTTTTTTCTTGCATCTTGCCTCTTTTTTTAATCTTTTTTTCATCTCTGTGCCTCCGTGTCTCTGTGGTTAAAATTCAAATTTGTTTTTTCCTTGAATAGCGACTCCAATCTATGCAATACTAATTTACCATGAAGAAGATACCCATATCAACGGATAAGGCACCAGCCGCTGTAGGTCCATATGAGCAGGCAATAAGGGTAGGAAATTTTATATTTACATCGGGACAGATACCATTAGACCCCTCTACAAATAAGCTTGTAGAGGGGGATATCAGCCAGCAGACAAAGAGGGTTATGGAAAATCTTAAAGCCTTGCTTGAGGCATCAGGCGCATCTTTAAAGAATGTAATCAAGGCTACTGTATTTTTAACTGACCTAAAGAACTTTGAACAGATGAATAAAATATACAGTGAATATTTTACGGACAGCAAGCCTGCCCGTTCTACTATACAAATATCAGCTCTGCCAAAGGGCGCACAGATAGAGATAGAAATGATAGCGTTAACCGAGAGTTAATGCAGCTCGCCGCTCCATCCTTCATCCATATCCAATTTATCTTTTATAGTATTGAATGGGTTTCTTACAAACTGCTCTTTGCATCTCTTGCACAGGACAAATGCAAGATCCTGATGGACATCCCTCTCAAGCATATCAGGGTCAAACTCTTTTATCCCTGAAATCATTGCATCAAGCTCTTCATCTGTTATATCTTCAGAAATAATATTATCATCATCTGCAATTATATTTACTCTGACAATGTATTTAAGCCCGCCTTCAGGAATCTTTACACCGCACCTATCACATACATCATATTTCATGTCTTGAAAATATCACGAAATAACTAGAAAAGTCAAAACTCACAAAGTTTTGGTTTTGAATTTTGAAATTTGAATTTTATATAGTATACTTTTTTTAAAAGGAGGGCAGAAATGCCAAAACGAACAGATATTAAGAAAATTTTATTGATAGGGTCAGGACCTATTGTAATAGGACAGGCGTGTGAGTTTGATTATTCAGGGACACAGGCTTGCAAGGCGTTGAAGGAAGAGGGTTATGAGGTCGTTCTCATTAACAGCAATCCTGCAACTATAATGACGGATCCGGAAATAGCTGACAGGACTTATGTAGAGCCGATTACACCAGAGATAGTTGAAAAAATCATTGAAAAGGAGAGGCCTGATGCCCTTTTACCGACAATCGGAGGGCAGACAGGACTTAATACTGCCGTAGCCCTTGCTGAAAACGGCGTCCTTGATAAATACGGTGTTGAACTTATTGGTGCAAAACTCCCTGCAATAAAAAAGGCTGAAGACAGAGAGCTATTCAAGGATGCGATGAAGAGAATCGGACTTGAAGTCCCTGAGAGCTATTATGTCCACTCAAAGGCAGAGGCGATGAGGGCAGTAAGCCACATAGGCTTCCCTGCAATAATCCGCCCTTCATTTACACTTGCAGGAACGGGGGGAAATATTGCCTATAATATGGAGGAGTATGAACAGCAGGTGGATTGGGGCCTCTCAATGAGTCCTGTCCATGAACTCCTGATAGAAAAATCTGTCATCGGCTGGAAGGAGTTTGAGTTAGAGGTGATGAGGGATTTAAATGATAATGTTGTTATAATCTGCCCTATTGAAAATTTTGACCCGATGGGTGTCCATACCGGGGACAGCATAACTGTTGCACCTGCCCAGACATTGACTGACAAAGAGTATCAGATACTAAGGGATGCCTCTATAAAGATTATAAGAGAGATCGGTGTTGAAACCGGCGGCTCAAACATTCAGTTTGCAGTTAATCCGGAAAACGGGAAGATGGTTGTAATTGAGATGAATCCGAGGGTCTCAAGGAGCTCCGCCCTTGTATCAAAGGCAACAGGCTTCCCGATAGCAAAGATAGCTGCAAAATTGGCAGTAGGCTTTACACTTGATGAGATACCAAATGACATTACAAAAGAGACCCCTGCATCATTTGAACCGACTATTGACTACTGTGTTGTAAAGTTCCCGAGATTTACATTTGAGAAATTCCCTCAGGCAGATCAGACATTGACAACACAGATGAAATCGGTCGGTGAGGCAATGGCGATTGGAAGGACATTTAAAGAGGCTCTGCAGAAGGCAATTGTATCTATGGAGATTGATAGATATGGGTTTGAAGCCGTATCATCAGACATGGAAAATATTAAAAAGAAATTGCGGGTACCGAATTGGGAGAGGGTATGGTATATAGCAGAGGCTATGAGGAGCGGAATGGGTCTGGATGAGATTTATGAACTTACAAAGATTGACAGATGGTTTCTGCACAATATGAAGGAGATAGTAGAAACAGAAGACAGAATACAGAAGACAGAAGTCAGAATAGAAGAACTCCAAACTCCGAACTCCGAACTCCAAACTTTATTACAAAGGGCAAAGGAGTTGGGATTTTCTGATAGAAGATTAGCAGAATTAACAAAAACAAAAGAAATAGAAATAAGAAAACTTAGAAAAGAGGCTGGGGTTAAAGCAGTATTCAAGAGGGTTGACACATGTGCCGCTGAATTTGTAGCACATACACCCTATTTATACTCCACCTATGAAAAAGAGTGTGAGGCGGAGCCGACAAAGAGAAAAAAGATAATGATTCTCGGAGGCGGACCAAACAGAATAGGACAGGGGATTGAGTTTGACTACTGCTGTGTCCATGGCGTGTTTGCACTAAAGGAGGATGGTTTTGAGACCATCATGGTGAACTGTAATCCTGAGACTGTCAGCACTGACTATGATACATCAGACAGGCTCTATTTTGAGCCGCTCACATTTGAGCATGTGATGAACATAGTTGATATAGAGAAGCCTGACGGTGTAATTGTCCAATTCGGAGGTCAGACACCTCTTAAACTTGCCATCCCGCTTGAGAAGGCGGGTGTGAAGATAATAGGGACATCGCCTGATAATATAGACAGGGCAGAGGACAGAGAGAGGTTTAAGGAACTCTTGCATAAATTAAATCTCAAACAGCCGGAGAACGGCACAGCCACCTCACAGAAAGAGGCACTGGATATTGCAAAGAAAATCGGTTACCCGGTAATACTTAGACCCTCCTATGTCCTCGGCGGAAGGGCAATGGAGATTGTATATGACGATGCCGCCCTAATCCATTATATGACCCATGCAGTCAAGGCATCACCTGAGCATCCTGTCCTTATTGATAAATTTTTAGAGGATGCTGTAGAGGTTGATGTGGATGCCATCTCTGACGGAAGGATAGTTGTAATCGGCGGTATTATGGAGCATATAGAGGAGGCAGGTATTCATTCAGGCGACAGTGCATGTTCACTCCCCCCCTATTCACTTTCAAAAGAACTGACAGTTGAAATAAAAAAGCAGACTATAGCACTCGCCAAAGAATTAAATGTAATCGGCCTTATAAATATCCAGTATGCAGTAAAAAACGGTTCTCTCTATGTGCTGGAGGTTAATCCGAGGGCATCAAGGACAGTGCCGTTTGTAAGCAAGACGATTGGAGTCCCACTTGCAAAAATGGCTGCAAGGATAATGGCAGGCAAGACACTCAAAGAGCTTAGGTTCACATCGGAAAAGGATGTAGGATACATTTCTGTTAAAGAGGCAGTATTTCCATTCATAAAATTCCCCGGTGTTGATACCATCCTTGGACCTGAGATGAAGTCCACTGGTGAAGTAATGGGTATAGATACATCATTCGGCAGGGCATTCGCCAAATCACAGCTTGGTGCGGGCGTAGTACTTCCAAAAAACGGGAAGGTCTTTATAAGTGTTGCAGACAAGGACAAATTCTCTGCAGTAAAGATTGCACAACAATTTGCAGATTTAGGATTTAAAATAATGGGGACTGCCGGGACTGCCGCAATCTTAGAAAAATCGGGGGTTTCTGTTGAAAAGGTCTTAAAGGTAAAAGAGGGAAGGCCGAATATAGTTGACCACATGAAAAACGGTGAAATCAGCCTCGTCATAAATACCACATTTGGAAAGGCTTCTGCATTAGATTCCTATTCACTCCGAAGAACAGCCCTCACACATAACATACCCTACTGCACAACCATCCCGGGCGCCCTTGCCGCCGCCAGCGGTATCAAGGCAATCCAGAACGGCGACTTAGATGTAAAATCACTCCAGGAATATTATGGAAAATAAATATGAAGATGAAATTAAGGAAGCGGAGGCGGCTTATATAAAAGGCTTGAGAAAGTTAAGCGGTGAAGAACGGATAAAAATTGCCTCTGATTTATTTGAAGCAGTTAAAGAAATTGCCATAGCTGGGATTATCCATCAAAATCCGAATATTTCTGATGAAGGATTAAAGGCTGAATTAAATAAGAGACTTGGCAGATGACACAGTTGGATGTTCTATTGCTGAAGGCTATCCATTGAAGATATTGTAGAGGATATGCTTAAACAGATAGGACAATAAATTGAAACCCTCTCATAAATCACACACCTTTTAAAAATTCTATGCGAGTTGTAGACATTATAAAGAAAAAGAGGGATGGGGAAATACTCTCTCATCAGGAGATAGATTTTTTTATCAGAGGATTAACAAGAGGTGAAATCCCTGACTATCAGGCAACAGCCCTCTTGATGTCAATATATTTTAGCGGAATGACAGAGGATGAAACTTACTGCCTTACCTCCTCAATGATGAATTCAGGTGAAGTCTTAGACCTCTCTGATATACACGGTATAAAAGTTGATAAACATAGCACCGGAGGTGTTGGAGACAAGCTCTCATTGACGATTGCCCCCCTTGTTGCATCGGCAGGCGTACCAATGCCCATGATTGCAGGCAGAGGCTTGGGGCATACCGGAGGGACAGTAGATAAGCTTGAATCCATCCCAAATTTCAGGACAAACTTAAGTTTAAGGGAATTTAAGGAAACTGTAAAAAAGATAAATTTAAGCATAATAGGCCAGACATCAGAGATTGCCCCTGCCGATAAAAAACTCTATGCCTTGAGGGATGTAACAGCCACAGTGGAGTCTATCCCCCTTATTGTCAGCAGTATAATGAGC
>DNJG01000021.1 GCA_003489165.1 Nitrospinota bacterium
ACATCTTCTGATATGGAAAAAAGGAACAAAAAACTATCTTCCGCAAAAGATATATTTGTCTTTTCATCAATTATAAGCAGAATCTTCCTGTTATCATGCTTATAATTGATGAAAAGACAAAAATATCTTTTGCGGAAGATAGTTTTTTGTTCCTTTTTTCCATATCAGAAGATGTCATTTCCAAAATGCTTGTGGACGCCGGTTTTGAAGTTATAAACAGGAGCTTTGTAAGAAATAAGATTGATTTAAAGGATTTAAAACAGGCTATAACAGGCGATGGCAAGATTGTATATAGCATAACAAAACCCTTCAATGCAGATATAGTGATACTCGGAATAGCAGGGGTGAAGGCTGAGACAGGAGGAGTAAAGGCAGAATTAAATACAAAGGTATATTCTGTAAAAAAAGAGGCACTAATTGGTGAAAGAAATGAAATTACAAATGTCCTTACAACCGATAAGGCAATTGGAATTGCTCAATCCCTTCGTAATGCCGCAGATAAGGTTGCACCTGTCCTTATAGATTTTATCAAGAAAGAACTGGAGGGTTAAAATAAGTAGGGTGGTATTTGCCCGCAGTCACAAGTCTGATTTGAATAAAATTAAGGTTCATTCGTAAAAAAGTTGACATGCTCATTTAAAATCTGAAATCCTAAATTCTAAACAATACCCAATGACCGAAATCCAAATGTTCAAAACAAAGGTTTAGAATTTAATTTAGCCTTTAACCTAAAATACGAAAGACCCAAAATAAATAACAAACTAGTATGAATCTAAGGCCGAATGAAATTTTACAAAAATTGGATAATGGGGAAAGGTTATGCAGGATTGAAGGATTACGAGATTCATCTTCAAAGGCATTCTTTATAGCCCGCCTTTACCAAGCTACATCCAAACCTCTTACCATAATTACAGCAGGGCAGGATGAGGCAGAGGGGTTACTTAGTGATATAAATATCTTCCTCAATTTAAACTCTGAACTCCAAACTCCGAACTCAAAACTCTATTATTTCCCCCCATGGGAGACCCTTCCCTATGAGCCTATCTCACCCCATAAGGACATTTCGGGTGAAAGACTGAAAGTTTTGAGTTCTGTCATAGAATCGGATGGGAAATTTATTTTGCTGACACCTGTTGAGTCTATTATTCAGAGGATTATTCCAAAAGATGTTTTAATAGATGCCATTTTAAAGTTTAGTGTGGGAGATTCACTTGAGAGAGATATTATCTCAGAATATCTTATAACCGGAGGATATAAAAACTCGGATATAGTTGAGGATAAGGGAGAATTTAGTATCAGGGGGGGGATACTTGATGTGTATCCGCCTGACTCTGACAACCCGTTCCGTATAGAATTTATGGGAGATGAGATTGAATCCATCCGTGAATTTGACTCAGCTACCCAGAGGTCAATAAAGGATGTGAAGGAGATAAAAATTGTCCCTGCAAGGGAACTGATAATTACAGAAGACAGAATACAGAAGGCAAAAGACAGAAATATTAAAATCATTACAGAGAGAATTAAAGCCGGATTATCCATCCCAGGAATTGAGAGATTGGCTCCATATTTCTATGAAAATATGGATACTTTATTTGATTATGTCCCCTCTGACGCAATTGTCATTTTGGATGAGCCGTCTTATGTCCATAAAAAGATAGAGGACTTTTGGCAGTTGATAGAGAAGGAATATGAGCAGTCTATACAGAGGAAAGAGTCGTCTCCCTTGCCTGCAAAACTCTATATACCGGAAGATGAGTTAAAGGCAAGATTAGAGGCAGGTATTACTATTCAATTGGCAACCTTAAGTCTTTCAGAGGAAACAATCCCCCCCCTCCCCCCTTTGCTAAAGGGGGGAATGGGGGAATTTGATATTAAACCTGTAGAACAATTTAAGGGGAATTTTGACCTGTTCTTAGAAGGTATAAATAAATGGTTAGGTGATGGATTCAGGATAATTATTATAACCCATACTGATGGGCAGGCTGAGAGGTTAAAGGAGATACTATCTGAGAATGAATTGGGAGCTGAGATTAAATGCGGAGTGTGGAATGCGGAATGTGGAATCAACTCCGAACTCCAAACTCCGAACTCCAAACTTATTATTATTGTTGGAAAGTTATCAAAGGGCATTGTTATCCCTCCTGAAAAATTGGTATTCATCACTGAAGAGGATATATTTGGACCGTCAAGAAAGTTAAAAAGAGAGAAGAGGGCAAAGAGGGAGAGTTTCAGTATAGGTTTGGGAGATTTAAAGATTGGCGATTATGTGGTTCATGTGGATTATGGAATAGGGCAATATATAGGGACAAAGGATATAAGTGCAGACGGGGTATTTGAGGAGTTTCTTGATATAGAGTTTGCGGATAGTGAGAAGCTCTATATCCCTATGGAGAAATTAAAATTTATACAAAAATATACAGGTAGCGGAGGCGTTACCCCCCCGCTTGATAAATTGGGAGGGACTTCGTGGGCAAAGACGAAAGAGAGGATAAAGAAATCCATAAGGGAAATGGCAAGAGACCTGCTCAAAATTTATGCCACACGGGAGATTGTCAAGGGTTTTGCCTTTACACCTGATGCACACTGGCACAGGGAGTTTGCAGATTCATTTGAATATATGGAGACAGAAGACCAGTTGCAGGCTATTCAGGATGTAATTGGTGATATGGAAAAGGATAAGCCTATGGACAGGCTCATCTGTGGTGATGTAGGGTATGGCAAGACAGAGGTGGCAATGAGGGCGGCATTCAAATCTGTATTTGACGGCAAGCAGGTTGCCTTTCTTGTCCCCACTACCATCCTTGCCCAGCAGCATTTCCAGACATTTACCGATAGGTTTCATTTGTTCCCGATGAAAATAGATGTCTTAAGCCGATTCAAGACGAAGAGAGAGCAGGAGAAAATCATAAAAGGGCTTGAAGAGGGGAGTATAGATGTTGTGATAGGAACCCATAGGATGCTTCAGAAGGATATAAAATTTAAGGATATTGGGCTGCTCATCATAGATGAGGAGCAGAGATTTGGTGTTACACATAAGGAGAAACTGAAAAAATTGAGAGAGAGTGTGGATGTCTTAACACTTACGGCTACACCGATTCCAAGGACACTCCATATGTCATTTATGGGTGTGAGAGATTTGAGCGTCATAGAGACACCGCCTCAGAACAGGCTTGCCATAAAGACATTTGTAAGACAATTCGGTGACGAGATTATAAAGCGGGCGATAATGAGGGAGATGGACAGAGAGGGGCAGACCTTCTTTGTCCACAACAGGGTGGAGAGCATATATCCTATGGCAAAGTATCTGCAGGGCATTATTCCAAATATCAGGTTAGGAATTATTCATGGGCAGATGAATGAGAGGGATATGGAAGATGTGATGCTCAAGTTTATAAACGGGGAGTATGATGTGCTTTTGTGTACTACAATAATTGAGTCGGGGCTTGACATACCTGCAGCAAATACAATCATAATTAACCGTGCCGATAAGCTGGGGCTGGCACAGCTCTATCAGTTGAGGGGGAGGGTCGGGAGGGAGAGGCACCAGGCATATGCATATCTACTCATACCGGGTGAGGAAGTCCTATCAGAGACTGCGAGGAAGAGGCTTTTGGCTATTGAGGAGTTAAGCGACCTGGGTGCCGGGTTTAAGCTTGCGGCGAGGGATATGGAGATAAGGGGTGCAGGAAATATCCTCGGGGATGCACAGTCAGGGCATATATCGGCAGTAGGGTTTGACCTGTACTGTAAGCTGATGGAGGAGACTGTCAAGGAGCTTAAAGGCGAGCCGCCGGAGGAGTCTATAGAGCCTTCTATGAGATTGAGCATGAAGGGGTATATACCCAAAGAATATATATCCGACCTTAATCAGAGGCTTGATATATATAAGAGGATTGATATGCTGGAAAGGGTGGAAGATGTCGGCAGATTGAAGGATGAGTTATTAGACAGATATGGCAGTATGCCCGAACCTGTTGATGTCCTTCTCTCCACTGTAGAATTAAAGATACTTTCAAAGAATCTCAAAATTGAAAAGGTGGATATGTCAGGGGATATAATAACCCTTACCTTTAACAAGGGGACACCAATTTCTGCTGAAAGAATTATGGAGTTTGTTAAAAAAGACAAACGGGGAATAAGATTTCTGTCGGAGGATACTATTCAGCTCTCCATTAGTAACGGCAACTGGAGAAAGAGGTATGCCGATATAAAAAATAACTTGCAGGTGCTCTTCACAGCGTGTTAATTTGAAAAAATGGATAGAAGACAGAAGACAAAAACAAGTAGTCAGTATGCAGTAGTCAGTATGCAGAAAAAGACTATATACTGCTTACTGCTTACTGCTTACTGCTTACTGTCTTTCACTGCTTGTCAGAAGGCATCGGAGCCTCCTCCTGTAAAAAAAGCGATAAAGATTGTTGCAGTTATAAATGACGAAAAGATAACAGAGGATGAATTTGAAAAGGAATTTTCAGTTTTAAGGAAGAAGCAGGATACAGACGATACGGTTGAGAGAGAACAGTTAAAAACACTCAGAAAGAATCTGCTGGAACAGTTTATTGAAAAGAGACTGCTTTTACAGGAGGTAAAGAGGTCAGACATATCAATTACAGACAGGGAACTGGATGGTGCGGTGAAAAAGATGACCGATGGTTATCCGCCGGGTGCATTGGAGGGGATGCTCAAAAATGAGAAAATCAGCATGGCGGAATGGAAGGGAAAGATTAGAGAGAATATACTCATTGAAAGACTTGTAGCCAATAAGTATAGGGGGAGTTTTGATGTCAGCGATAAAGAGATTGACTCTTATTATAAGTCCAATACAAAGGATTTTATAAAACCACTCAAAGTCCATGCCCTGCAGATTGTTGTAAAGAATGAGGAGGAGGCAATCAATGTCCGTTCAGAACTCCTCAGTGGAAAGGATTTTGAAAAAATCGCAAAAGAGAAATCCATCGGGCTTGAGGCGGAAAAAGGGGGGGACCTCGGTTTTTTTAGTGAGGGGCAGATGCCTCAGGAGTTTGATAGTGCAATATTTAAACTGAAAGTTGGAGAGATAAGCCATCCGGTTAAAACCTCTTACGGCTACCATATATTTAAATTGATAGAGAGGAAGGAGCCAAATAAGATAGACCCTGCTGAAGCAAAGGAAAACATAAGAAGGATATTAATAAAAGATAAATACGGGGAGGCATTGAAAAAGCTGATATCCTCCCTCAGAGATAATGCAAAGATAGAGATATATGAAGACAAAATATAGAAGTCAGAAGTTAGTAGGAGCTGTGTTTCTATTTTATTTACTGTTCACTGTATATGCTGATGCAAAGGTTATTGATAAAATTGCGGCGAGGGTGAATGGCGATATCATATTGATGAGTGAGGTCAAGGGAAAGAGTTTCATGGTTTTACTTGATATGCGCAGCAGGGATAAAGATTTAAAGGACGATGATATTTATAGAGTAGAGAAAGAGGTTTTAAATGAGATGGTTGAAGAGAGGCTCATGCTTCAGTTTGCCGAGGATAACAATATAAAGGTTTCAGATGAAGAGATAAAGTCAGCCATTGAGGATATAAAAAAACAGAATAGTTTTACAGATGAAATGCTGGAGAAGGAGCTTAATAAAGAGAATATAACGCTTAATGATTATAAAGAGAGATTAAGGGCTCAGATTACTGTTTCAAAGGTTATCAACTATGAGGTCAGGTCTAAGATTCAGGTTGATGAGAAGGATGTAAAAAAATATTATGATGAGCACCGAGACGAGTTTGCAACACCTGAAGAAATAAGGGTGAGGCATATAATGTTTGCATATAGTGAGGACATGGATAGCCAGAAAAAAGAGACCATAAAAAATAAGGCAGTTGATATTTTGAACAGAATCAGGCAAGGCGAAGATTTTGCCAGTCTTGCCTCTATGTATTCTGAAGATGCATCGGCAAAAAATGGGGGAGACCTCGGATATTTTACTAAAGGGAAGATGATAAAGGTTTTTGAAGACACTGCCTTTGCTTTAAAAAAAGGTGAGGTGAGTGATGTGATAAAAACATCCTTTGGGTTTCATATCTTAAAGTATGAAGACAGAAGGGAATCCGGCTTCAAGACACTTGAAGATGTTTCAAGGGAAATAGAAAGAAGGATTTTTAATGAGAAGATAAAATCTCTCAAAGATACATGGGTTAAGAAGATGAGAGAAAAGGCATTTATAGAAATACTTTATTGATACCTATGTTTTATCCGATTGCAGGAGCATTTTCCATCGACTGATATGTCCGTATTCATCAGATTGATTCTTTTCAATTGCCTTACGGGTATCCTCATCCCAACCTACTGTTTTGAGAAGTTCGTCATAGTGGTGGACAGCTTTTGTCTCTACCCAAATACCAGTCTTGAGAATTGCCTTACTGCCAATCAGGCGTGAGGAAAAACCAAATATAAAACCTACAATCCAATAGAACCACCTAAATTTACTTGGCCTCCAGCCATATTCAAAAATCTTGACCTCATAATCTTGATAGTGAGTCATCTCATTACACATTGCAGTGATTAATTGCAGATTAAGCTCACACGCCTTTTTCGTGATCTGAAACTTGTAGATATTGATTGCCATTAATTCCAGGGTATGTAAAGTGAGTAATCCCTTCTTGATGCCTTTCAATCTTGCTAAAGGCATCTCCTGCCCCCGCATCTTGAAATCCTCAATCCCCATCTGGGGTCGTATTATTGAGGTATCGTATCTATTTGTTACCTTTTGTTTGTGATTGTCCATGTCAAAATGGTAATAAATTATTCTTCATCGTATTAATATATTAAATCATCAAAAAGAGGTTGTCAAAAAGAAAAACTTTACTCGCTTCTTTTCCCCCTTGTTTTATGCTATCTTATGAGTAATTTATGGCTAACTTTTACCCACTCACTTCCACTAAGAGCTTTAATACTTTACTAAAATTATAATAATGAGACATTCGTTAAAGACAGGAGTCAGTTTTGGTTTAACCTCAGGGATAATTACAACACTCGGGTTGATGATAGGCTTACATTCCGGCACTCATTCAAAGGGTGTAGTGATTGGCGGCATATTGACAATAGCAATTGCAGATGCATTCTCAGATGCCCTCGGCATCCATATCTCAGAAGAATCGGAGAATAAGCATGATGCAAAGGAGATATGGGAGGCAACAATCTTCACCTTTATTTCTAAGTTTTTCTTCTCATTGACATTCATAATCCCCCTCCTCTTATTTCAGTTGTCAACAGCAGTTATTATCAGCATAGTTTATGGATTATCATTGCTAGGCATTTTCAGCCTGTATATTGCCAGAGAACAGCATATAAAGCCATGGATTATAGCCTCAGAGCATCTATTGATTGCATTGATAGTTATAGTCATGACACATTACATCGGGGATTGGATTGGCACAAGATTTAATCAATCATCCTGATTTTGATATATAAAGTTTGCAATCCTTGCAAAGTCTGAGATGCTGAGCGTCTCTCCCCTTTGAGAAGGTTTAATATCCGTTTTTTTAAAAACCTCTTCAAGAAATTTATCTGAAAAATTTAAATTTTTCAGATTGTTTTTAAGGGTTTTTCTCCTGTAGGCAAATGATGCCTTGACTATTTTTAAAAATAGGCCTTCATCTGCTACTTTGACAAAGGGCTCTTTTCTTAGAGTTATCTTTATTACAGACGAATTAACTTTAGGAGCAGGTTTGAATGCATATTTGCCTACATCCATTAGTTTATGAACCTCTGCCCGGTATTGGACAACAACTGATAGATTGCCGTAGTCTTTTGTTCCAGGGTTTGCAATTATTCTATCCGCCACCTCTCTCTGAAACATGAGAATCATGTCAATTATCCTTTCTCTATTTTCAATGAGCTTGAAGGTAATCGGTGTGGAGAGATAATAGGGTAAATTTGATACAACCTTAAATCTTTCAGGTATCTCATCATAGTTATAGGAGAGGGCATCTGCATTGATGATACTTATATTTTTATATGGCGAGAGTCTGTCTTGCAGGAAACTACAGAGCCTTTTATCTATTTCAATGGCAATAACCCTCTTTGACATCTCTGATAGTTTTGAGGTAAGTATGCCTCTGCCGGGACCTATCTCAACTACTGTATCATCAGGAGAAATGTTGGCAAAATCTATAATCTTTCTTACAACAGATTCATCAATCAGAAAATGTTGTCCGAATTTCTTTTTCCCGCCCATAGATTTTTTTAATTGATTTTTGGTGAAAAAGTCATTTTCCTTGTTGAATTTTCTTTTAATGATACCACACTCATAAAACTGACTCATATTATTATCATAGAGGGAGTCTAAAAAATCCGATTTTAATTTTTAATTAGCAAGACAAGATTTCTCAAAGGCAGGGTTTACCTCTTGCCACTGCATGAATTTTTATATATACTGTATCGTCTATGGAAATTCCAAGAGGGCTTAAGACTTATATGTATGACCAGTCTGCACGAAAAAGATGGGTGGAGGAGAGGCTGTTAAAAGTTTTCTTCCGTTGGGGCTTTCAGGAGATAGTTACACCTGCATTTGAATACCTTGCCACATTTTCTGAAGGTGAAAGCGGTGTGTCAACGGGCAGGGTGTTTAAATTTACTGAAAGAGGGACAGGAAAACTCCTCGCACTCCGTCCCGATATTACACCACAGATTGCAAGGACTGCCGCCACCCTCCTTAAGGATTCTCCAAAACCATTGAGGCTATGCTATTGCGGAAATGTATTCAGAAGTGCTGACCCGGGTTCAGGCGAAGGGCAGGAATTGTATCAGGGGGGAATTGAACTCATAGGGCTTGATTCTCCTGAAGCAGATGCTGAGACCATTGCAATTTCCGTAGAGTGTATAAAAGAACTTGGCCTTGATGGCTTCAAGATTGCTATAGGGCACATGGAATTTTTTAGGGGTATTCTCTCTGATGCCAAACTGAATGATGGTCTTCAGGAAGAGATAAAAATAAGGATACAAAAAAAGGATGCCTCTGGATTAGATGAGGTATTAAGCAGGTGTAATATCAAGGATAAAAAGAAAGAGAGAATAAAGAAAATCTTAACGCTTTTCGGTGGGAGAGAGGTAATTGATAAAGGAAAAGATATTGCTGACAACCCTGTTTCTCAAAGGGCAATAGATAATCTCAAGAAGGTTTATCAGATGTTGACTGTATATGGTGTTGATGATTCTGTATTGATAGATTTGGGAGAGATACGGGGTCTTGGCTATTATACAGGTCTTGTATTTGAGGGATTTATTAAGGGACTTGGTTCGGAGATCTGCGGAGGCGGCAGATATGACAATCTCCTTGAAAAATATGGTGCAAAAATACCAGCCACAGGTTTTGCAGTGGATATAAATAGTGTCATTGATGTCCTTGAAAAAGAGAAAAAGGGTAAAAGTGATTTTATGATTGACTATATTGTAATAGACTTTAGAGACGATAAAAAAATAGCTCAAGAAATTTCACATAGGTTAAGAGAGAGAGGATATAAGGTTGCAAGGGATATAATCAAGCGAGGACTTTCAGATTCTCTTAAATATGCTGAGAATATGAATATTGAAAATGCAATAATAATGGGGACAGGGGATATAAAAGAGGGAGAAGCAGTGATCAGAAAGATTTCAACAGGGAAAGAGAAAAAAATAAGGATAGATGAACTGTGAAATTCCGTGGCTAAAAATTATTGGGAGATTTTATGTCGGTAAAGGTTATAGTTGGTGCCCAGTGGGGTGATGAGGGGAAAGGAAAGATTGTAGATATTCTGACTAAGGATGCGGATATTGTAGCCCGCTATCAGGGGGGGCATAATGCAGGCCATACAGTGGTTGTAAATGATAAGCAGTTTATTCTACATCTGATTCCGTCGGGGATTCTCCATCCTGACAAGAAATGCATAATCGGAAACGGCGTAGCGGTTGACCCATCTGCACTTATCAATGAAATCTCTGAACTTGAGAAGAATGGCATCAATGTTAATGATAATCTCTTTATAAGCAAGAGGTCGCATCTCATAATGCCCTATCATAAGCTTTTAGATATGAGTCTGGAAAATATAAAGGGTGGGAAGAAAATAGGGACTACAGGAAGGGGCATAGGACCTGCCTATACAGATAAGGCAGGGAGGCTCGGCATTTATGTGATTGACCTGTTTGATAAAAAAGTTTTTAAAGAAAAATTGGAGCTTAATTTATCTTATAAAAATTTTATTATTAAAAATCTGTTTAAATCCGAAGTGTTTAATGTTGATGACATATTAAATGAATACATGGGTTATGCCGAAAAGATAGGGAGATATGTAGCTGATACAAAACTCATGATACGAGATGCCATTCAAAAAGGGGAAAGGGTGTTATGTGAGGGAGCGCAGGGGACTATGCTTGATGTTGACCACGGCACATACCCCTATGTTACATCATCAAGCACAACTGCTGGAGGGGCATGCACAGGACTTGGCATCCCTCCACAGAAGATAGACGAGGTAATTGGTGTTGCAAAGGCTTATACCACGAGGGTTGGAGAAGGCCCATTCCCTACCGAATTAAAAGGAAAAGAGGGGGGGCTATTAAGAGAGGAAGGCGGTGAATACGGTGCTACAACCGGTAGGCCGAGAAGGTGCGGGTGGTTTGATGCACTTGTTGTAAGATACGCAGGATGGGTAAACGGCATGAAGGCTATGGCAATAACAAAGATGGATGTTTTGGACAAATTCAAATATATATATATATGCACTGAGTATAAATATAAAGGAAGAGTTTATGCTGAGATGCCCGAGGAGATAGATATTATAGAAAATTGTGAGCCTGTGTATAAAGAGATGGACGGCTGGATTGAAAATACTGTAGGGATAACAGACTTTAAATTACTCCCTGATAAGGCAAAGAGATATATAGATGAAATATCAAAATTAGTTGGGGTTGATGCAACAATTATATCTACAGGTAAGAAGAGGAATGAAACAATAATAAAATAATAATAAAATTCCAAATATCAAATAATGACCAAATTACAATTTATCAATAATCAAACATAAATATTTTGGTAATTTGAACATTGGTCATTGAAGCTTATTTGGTGCTTGGTTATTGGTGATTGGAATTTGCTTATGTATATCATCTGGTCTTTTCTTGCAATTCTTTGTGCTGTTTCCTTCGGTTTTATCACAGGAATTTTCAACCCGGGCGAAAAGGTAAATGCCCTCTGGCTTATAACAGCCTCAGCCTGTTTCTTCGCCCTTGCCTATAGAATCTATGGCAGCTTTCTTGCTNNGGAAAGAATTTCCATCCGACTAATAAATGGGTGCTCTTTGGACATCACTTTGCAGCAATTGCAGGTGCAGGCCCCCTCATAGGACCCGTCCTTGCCGCCCAGTTTGGTTATCTGCCGGGTTTCTTATGGATTTTAATTGGCGCTGTTCTTGCCGGCGGTGTCCACGATTTTATAATACTCACTGCCTCTATCCGCAGGGAGGGACACTCCCTTGCACGAATTGCAAAGGATGAGATTGGTTATCTATCAGGAATACTTGCATCCATTGCAATAATATTTATTATCATTGTGGCACTTGCAGGGCTTGGGCTTGCAGTGGTAAATTCCCTTTATAACAATCCATGGGGGACATTCACTATAGGGATGACAATTCCCATAGCTATATTTATGGGGTTTTATCTGCAAAAGTTTCGCCCAGGCAATATAGGCGAGGTTTCAGTTATCGGCATTGTCCTTCTTATTGCATCAGTTATTTTTGGAAGATATGTCCCTGATTCAGCCATTTCCTTCATGTTTGACTTTGACAGGGGTACCTTGATTTATATTCTCGCTGCCTACGGCTTCACCGCATCTGTCCTTCCAATCTGGATGCTCCTTGCACCGAGGGATTATCTTTCCACATTTATGAAAATCGGGACAGTCATAATACTTGCTGCAGGTGTAATACTAATTGCACCTGAATTAAAGATGCCTCCTGTAACTTCATTTGTCCACGGCGGAGGCCCGATAATACCCGGGATGGTCTTCCCATTTGTCTTCATAACAATAGCATGCGGGGCAATCTCCGGATTCCACTCACTCATATCATCAGGCACGACCCCAAAGATGATTGAGAAGGAGTGCCATGCAAAACCAATCGGCTACGGGGCAATGCTCGTAGAGGGGTTTGTCGGTATCATTGCACTGATATCAGCCTCCATATTGATTCCGGGAGACTATTTTGCAATTAATACAAAACTCTCAGCAGATACATTATCATCAATGGGTTTCCCTGTTGAGAAGATAAATGAGCTGTCCCAACTGGTAGGCGTAAATGTAGAAGGGAGGCCCGGAGGGGCGGTCTCTCTTGCTGTCGGCATGGCGTCAATATTTTCCGCACTCCCCGGCATGAAAAGTTTTATGTCATACTGGTATCAATTTGCCCTTTTATTTGAAGCGCTGTTTATATTGACTACAATTGATGCAGGCACAAGGGTTGCCCGCTATCTGCTTCAGGAGATGGGCGGATATTTTTACAAACCACTGGGTGACCTGACATGGCTTCCGGGAAATATAATTATGAGCCTTGTCGTTGTATTTGCATGGGGATATTTTATTGCTACCGGAAGCATATCCACAATATGGCCCATGTTTGGTGTGGCAAATCAATTGCTCGGTATGCTTGCCCTCTGTGTAGGAACGACGATTATAATAAAAATGGGCAAGATAAAATATATCTGGACCACATTAATACCGATGGTTCTGATGTCTGTTATTACACTCACTGCTGCCCATCAATTATTCTGGGATTTCATAAAAAAGGGAGGGGCTAATCCAGCAGAGGCATTTACATTCCGTCTTGATGCGATACTCATGGGTATAATGGCTTTTCTTTCCGTTGTAATCGTTTTAGATTCTGTTATAAAATGGTATGGATATATTAAGTTACAAGTTACAAGTCACAAGTTACAAGTTACAAAATTCAAGTTGCAAGACAAAGCATGAGATTTGCAGCTTGCAACTTCTTGGGGGTTTTTATGAGTGGGAAGATTCCTATTACAAGAAATGGTCTTGAAAAGATGAAAGAAGAGGTAAAGAGATTAAAAAAGGAGGAGAGGCCTAAGGTAATTCAGGCAATTGCCGAGGCAAGGGCCCATGGAGATATATCAGAAAATGCAGAGTATGAGGCGGCTAAAGAGAGGCAGTCCCATGTAGAAGGCAGAATCAAATGGCTTGAGGATAGAATCGCAAGGGCGAATGTAATAGATACAGCCAACCATCCAAAAGACAGGGTTATATTTGGAGTTACTGTCTCACTTGAAGATTTGGATAATGGCGAAAAAATTAAATATACTATTGTTGGTGAAGATGAGGCAGATGTGGATAATGGAAGCATTTCTGTAACATCCCCCATTGCAAGGGCTTTAATCGGCAAACAGATTGATGACACTGCAAAGGTAATTACACCTGCCGGAGTAAGAGAGTTTATGATATTAGAGATAAGCTGACCAATCAAATACCATTATTTTTTCTCAAAGTTAAAGAATTTCTTTTATAGTTGGCTTATACTTTTTGTTTTTTGAAAAATATCTATTGAGGGAGATTAAAATAAAAACACTTACAAGAAAAAACAAACTGCCTGATATTACCGAGAGGATTTCTTCCCTTTTAAATAGTGGATATATTTTTGAAATCTCTCCCCCTACCCATGCACCTATTAATAAGAATATAACAGGCATTAAATATATTACAAATGTAGATTTTAACAAGGCACCTGCTTCAACTTCAAAACATATTCTGTCTCCGACCCTTGCATTTACAGGGTTAATAACCTCTATAATCATTGAAGCATTACTATCCGGTTTGCATGTATCTTTACTTGCACACCCTTCGCAAGAGGCGCTTCTCCTTGCCTCAACTTTTGCAAACTCTCCGTAAGTATCTATTACAACCCCTTCTTCTCTCATCCTACAGCAGTCTTTAGTTTAGACTCATCTAATAATTTTTCCATAAGGCTTGCATATTTCGGCTCTCCGTCATAATAATTTTCTATAGTATCAGTAGGACATTCCGGCACACATTTACGACAATTATCGCATTTAATCGAGTCTATGACAGCAAGGTTATTAATTATAGTTATTGCACCAAGCGGGCAAACTTTTTCACATTTCTTGCATACTATACAGCCGACACTGCAGTTCTTCCTCGTAACAGCACCCTTATCAAGGGAATTACATCGTATATGGATTTTATTGGATACAGGCAACATTTTTATTACAATTTTTGGGCAGTTAACAGCACAGAGTGTGCATCCTGTGCATTTCTCTTCATCCACAACAGGCAGATAATTATCATCTATCCTGATAGCATCGTATGGGCAGACCCTCTCGCATGTCCCAAGACCAAGACATGCATAAGCACACGATTTGTTACCCCCTGCAATCAATGTGGCTGCCTTACAGTCATTGACCCCTATATATCTAAATTTCTCCCTTGCCTCTTTCTTCCCCCCTTTACACATGATGACAGCTACTTCCTTTTCCTTTATGACTGCTTCAACACCCATTATATGGCTTACATTCCTTGTAACATCAGCCCCACCTGCTGTGCATGCGTTTGTAAGGGCATCACCCTTGATAATTGCCCTTGCAAGGCCGGCGCACCCCGGGAATCCGCAGGCACCGCAGTTTGTGCCGGGCAGAACATTAATTACTGCCTCTTCCCTTGGGTCTAATTTTACAAAAAATTTTTTAGACGCAAGAGAAAGGCTTATCCCGAATACAAAACCCAGAACTCCAAGTCCTAAAATTGCATATAACATATTAAAAATAATAAAAACTTAAACACGAATAGCACGAATGGACAAATTACACGAATAATATAAAGCACCAAATTCCAAGCATCAAATAAATTCCAATAACCGAAATTTCAAATTTCAGACAGTTAAGACATTTGGATTTGAAATTTGGATATTGTTTGGGATTTGGAGTTTGTAATTTAGAATTTATCCTATTTATTTGTGCCATTCGTATATTCGTGAAATTCGTGTTCTAAATGTTTATCTATGTTCTAATCATAGCCCAAACAAATGGGCGAAGCCCAAAAATGCCAGAGACATTATCCCTGCTGTAATGAATATAATAGGCGCTCCCTTCAATGCCTCAGGTATAGGTGCCATCTCTATCCTCTCCCTTAGACCTGCAAAGAGAATAATAGATAAAGTATAACCACCTGCTACACTTATAGAATAAATGATAGAATTTAAAAACCCAAGCCTATAATCAATTATGAGTATTGCAATGCCAAGGACTGCACAGTTTGTTGTTATCAAAGGGAGATATATGCCAAGTGCATTATAGAGTGCAGGTGCTGTCTTTTTTATATACATCTCCACCAGTTGAACGAGTGTTGCAATAACAAGTATAAATGAAGCTGTCCTTAAATATTCAATATTCAGAGGGACGAGAAGAAAATACCATATTATCCATGATGCCGCAGATGCTATTGTCAGGACAAATACAACAGCCATCCCCATACTCAAAGAAACTTCAATCCTGTTTGATACACCAAAGAATGAGCAGAGTGCGAGGAATCTTATTAGGACAATATTGTTCACCAATAAGGCACTCAAGACTATCATATACCATGTCATCTGATTATCTATCATAGCGTTATCCTTTATTTTTTGTCATCCATCTAACCCCTGCAATCATAAATCCTATTACAATAAATGCACCGGGTGGCATTATAAATACAAGGACAGGCTGGAAGTTAATGGAAGTAGATAGATTAAATAGCTCCCTCCCAAAAAATGTCAGTGTCCCATTTCCAATTAGCTCCCTTATAGCACCGAGTAAAGTTATAGCCATGGTAAAACCTATACCCATGCCAATTCCATCAATAAGTGAAGATTTTACAGTATTCTTAGATGCAAATGCCTCAGCCCTGCCGAGTATAATGCAATTTACAACTATGAGTGGTATAAATATTCCAAGAGATGCATAGAGTTCAACCATATATGCATGCATCACATAATCAACAATAGTTACAAATGTTGAGATTATAATTATAAAAACAGGAAGTCTTATAGAATTGGGTATAAAATTTCTAAAGATTGAAATAAGGAGATTTGATGAAATAAGGACAAAGGCAGTGGCAATCCCCATACCAAATCCATCATTCATAGAACTTCCAGTAGCAAGCACAGGGCATAAGCCTATCAGAAGGATAAGGACAGGGTTCTCTTTAAACAAGCCATTTGTAAATATTTTTATATTATTCATGCTTTTCCCCTTGACTCCTGACCCTTGACTCCTGACCCCTGACTTCTTTCATATACCAATCCCATCCTTCTTTAACGCCATTTGCTACTGCTCTTGAGGATATGGTTGCCGCAGTTATGGCATCTATTGCGCCTCCGTCTTTTTTTAATTTAAGCTCCTCTCCTTTTTCCCCTTTGAATTGGTTCTTGAATGAATCATGAGTTATCTTTACTCCAAGCCCCGGTGTTTCAGTCTGGTCAAGTTTAGTAATTGCAACAGAGGATATTGTGTCATCTTTGTTTATCCCAATTGTAGTATTTATTGGACCTGCATAGCCGCGGGGTGATACTTTGATTACAACACCTATTTCTTTTCCGTCTTTATCTATTCCAGACCATAGCTTTTTGTTTTTAATTTCCTTTTCAACGAAGTTTACAGCGGATGGAAGCACCTCTTGCCTCTTCTTTATATCGGATACCCTTACATTTTCATCTATCTTATTTTTTGTAACATTATAGACGGATGATAATGCACCGGCAGATATAACACATACAACTGTAAGGACTATCCCCATTTTTAATATTTCCTGCATACCCTCAGCCTCCAAACCTCCTCTGTTTTACATACTTATCAATTAATGGTGCAATCATGTTCATTAATAATATTGCAAAAGAGACACCTTCAGGATATGAGCCATGCTGTCTTATAACAACGGTTATAAAACCGCATCCTATGCCAAATATAATCATCCCCTTCTTTGTAATTGGTGAAGTTACATAATCTGTAGCCATGAAAAAGGCACCTAAGAATAACCCTCCGTTTAAGAGGTGAAATACAGGACTTGCAGTAGTTGTCGGATTTTCATAATGTGCG
>DNJG01000041.1 GCA_003489165.1 Nitrospinota bacterium
TCCAAATATAGATTTCTATTCAGGTATTGTATTTCAGGGGCTTGGCATCCCAACAGACCTTTTTACTCCAATATTTGCAATGGGGAGAGTTACAGGCTGGCTTGCCCACTGGCTTGAGCAGTTAAAGACAAACAAAATCTACCGTCCCGACCAAAAATACATAGGCACTCACAACCAGCCATATGTGCCAATTGGGGAGAGAAAGTAGGAAATTACAAAAAACCCTCCACCACAATGAACAGATTATTCCTTGATAGAGTAATGGACTGTATCTATAAATATAAAATGATAGCAGAAGGTGATGCAGTCCTCATAGGCATATCAGGCGGGATAGATTCTATTACCCTTCTGTATTCCCTCTATTTTTTGAGCGATAAACTCAAGTGTAGTCTTATTGTAACCCATGCAAATCATGGACTCAGGGGAGAGCAGTCTGACAGAGAGGCAGAGTTTGTCAAAAGGATTGCTGCTGAACTTAAGTTGCCTTGTATTATAGAAAAAATTGATGTTTTAAGATATATGAATGAAAAGGGATTATCCAAACAGGCTGCAGCAAGGGAATTGAGATATGATTTCTTTGAAAGGGCTTCAAAAAAAACTTCGGCAAATAAGATAGCTCTGGGGCATAATGCTGACGACCAGGCAGAGACAGTTTTGATGAGGCTGTTAAGAGGTTCTGGAGCAAGTGGAATAGCGGGGATGAGGGCTGTAAGGGATGGGAAGATAATCCGCCCACTGATTGAAATTAAGAGGGATGAGATAACTGAATTCGTAGAAGAAAAAAGGTTAAGGTATGTTGAAGACCCATCAAATTTAGAGCCTTATTATCTGAGAAACAAAATTCGGCTCAACCTTATACCACTTTTAAAAGAGGAATATAACCCAAATATTGTAGACACATTAAGAGAGACAGCAGAAATTATAAGGGATGAGGATGAATTCCTTGAAAGCTACTGTTCAACCATCCTTTCTGATATTATCCAGTCAAAAGGAAATGAGGCAATAGAGATTGATGTCTTGAAACTTAAGAATTTTCATATTGCCATTAAGAGGAGGATTATAAGAATTGTCCTAAAAATGCTCAAAGGGGATTTATTAAAAATCTCTGTTGTCCATGTAGAGGAGATACTGAATTCAATTAATAAAGGGTTTTCAGGAAAGTCCCTAAATCTACCTGATGGGATTTGTGTTCTTTATGAGTATGATAAATTAAAATTATTTAGAGAAGCTGAGGTTGAAGAGGAGGCTGAAGTCAGATTTGATATCCCCCTTAAGATACCGGGGGAGACAATCTTATCTGCACCCGAATATAAATTTATTGCAGAGATAATCAGTCCTGTGGATTTTGCAGCCGCAGGCTTCAGCCTGCGTAATAAATTCACAGCATTTTTTGATATGGATAAACTTAAAGGAGCATTGAGAGTTAGAAATAGGGTTAATGGAGATATATTCCATCCCTCCGGCATGAAAGGGTCAAAAAAATTAAAAGAGTTTTTCATTGATGAAAAGATACCAAGGAGGGAGAGGGACAGCATCCCTTTAATTGTTTCAGGGGATATAATATTATGGATTGTGGGGGAAAGAACGGCAGACTATGGAAAGGTTGATAAAGATACAAAGAAGATACTGAAAATTGAAGCTATTAAAGGCAATTGAAAGACTACAGCAGTTTGGCTGGAAGCTGGGAGATACTTTGCTTTAATCAGATGGATTTTTAGGTTTTTCGGCTTACTATTGAAGTGTTTTAAAGGCAGGTCTTGAATTATCATTTATAGTTGTCTGATTTCTGTCTCTCTAGCTCCCACATCTTTGCATATTTTATGAGTACATGGTAAGAGGATAGGACTGATACAATGAAGCCTGGCAGGCCATCCAAAAATCCTAACTTCAATATATACATCTTGAAAAAGTTAAATGGTGGTCTTAAGAGTATGGATAATATGCCTGTCCTCTCCCCCTTTTTAAAATTTTCACTTGATGAGATGGATGTAAAACTATTAATTGTCTTGAGATGAGAAGATATGGTCGGAAAAGAATAGTGAAGGATGTCTCCTTTGAGATAACCGACCCTTCCATTTACCTTTACAGATTCATGGATTGCTGTCCCCCTTGTTCCTTCCCATCTCCCCTTATCCTTTTTGAATAATCTTATTTTGTGATCAGGATACCAGCCGCAGTGCAGAATCCATCTATTTATATAAAATGTCTTCCGTGGCATATAATAGCCGTCATGTTTAAGATTATCACTTAATACTTCTTTAATTTCCTCTCGCAATTCATCCGAGATTCTTTCATCTGCATCTATGCTCAATACCCAGTTATGAGAAGCCTTAGTCAGTGCAAATTCTTTCTGGTCAACAAAGCCTTGCCATTTATTCTGATAGACCCTATCTGTGTATTCCCTACAAATCTCAACTGTTCTATCAGTGCTAAAGGAGTCTATAACCACAATTTCATCAGCCCATTTTACACTATCAAGACAATCCTTTATGTTTTTCTCTTCATTGAATGTGATAATAGTTACGGACAATTTTTCCATTGCCTTATTCTAATGGAACTTGCAGCTAAGGACAATAAAAAAACTGTGATATAATTAAAAAAGTGAATAAACCTTTTAAAAAAATAGGCATGGTGAGTCTTGGGTGTCCTAAGAATACGGTGGATAGTGAGATTGTATTGGGGAGTCTGACAGATAAGGGTTATTTAGTTACATCAAACGAAGGGGATGCGGATGTAATAATTGTCAACACCTGCGGCTTTATAGACTCCGCAAAGGAAGAGTCAATAGATGCCATACTGGAAATGGCTGAGTATAAGAGAAAGGGAAACTGTCAAAAATTGATTGTAATGGGCTGTCTGTCACAGAGATATAAGGATGAACTGCTTAAAGAGATACCTGAGATTGATTGCCTTGCGGGTGCAGGGGATTTTAAGAGTGTGGCAGAGATGATAGAGTCTAAAAACGGTATAAAGAAATCAAAGGTCAGAGAGCCTGTTTTTGATTTTAATGAATATACACCGCGGGTTTTAACCACACCCCGTTATACTGCCTATGTGAAGATTGCTGAAGGGTGTTCAAACAGGTGCTCATTTTGTATTATTCCAAAAATCAGAGGACCTTTTAAGAGCCGCTCTATAGATTCAATTGTAAGAGAGACAGAGATACTATCAAGTAAAGGTGTGAAGGAGATAAATCTCATTTCTCAGGATACTACTATGTATGGTGCGGATACAGGGTTTAAGAATGGGCTGTCAGAATTGCTTAGAAAACTTGTTAATGTTGGCGGAATAAGATGGATAAGGCTTTTATACTGTTACCCTACATTTTTTAATGATGAGCTTATAAAGATAATGAAAAATGAGGAAAAGGTATGTAAATATATAGACCTTCCTTTACAGCACAGCCATAATGATGTTTTGAAGGCAATGTTGAGACAGGAGAGGGAAGGGGAGATAAGGGATTTGATATTCAGGATACGGGATGCCATTCCGGATATTGCAATAAGGACAGCATTTATTGTGGGTTTTCCCGGTGAAACAGACAGGAACTTTGAACACCTTTTAAACTTTGTAAAAGAGATAAGATTTGAACACCTCGGTGTTTTTACATATTCATTAGAGGAAGGGACAAGGGCTGCCGAACTGCCAAATCATGTTTCAGAAGATGTGAAAAACAAGAGGAAAAATGCAATAATGGAGACTCAGAAGAGACTATCGCTTGAAAAGAATAAAGGATTTATTGGAATTACTAAAGATGTCCTTGTAGAGGAGGCAGGCGGCAGTGATAAATTTCTGATAAGCGGAAGGATGCAGACACAGGCACCAGAGATTGACGGTGTTGTTTATATAGAAAAGAGTGAAGTTAGGGCAGGTGATATGCTGCCAGTAAAGATTACAAAGGCTATGGAGTATGATTTGGCAGGAGAAGCAGTCAATTGACAAGTTTATGCGTATATTTTTATACTATTCAGGTCTTGTCTTGCAGACAATGGGATTTGCCACAATGATGTATGTCTTTATGCTGTTTTTTGGGAATACAAAAATGGGGCAGCTTCTTAATTTGAGTTTCGTTGGTATCATTGAATTTTATGTCGGAAATTATCTTGCAAGCTTGTCCCGAAGAAAGTGAGGGAAATAAAGGAGAATATGCCAGCTCTTAAAACTCTTAAAAAAGGCAGGAAAGGTGATTACATAGTCGTATTTATTACTGCCGGTTCTATTGAAGAGGCAGAAAAGATTGGCAATGGGCTTGTAACAGAAAAACTTGCTGCCTGTGCAAACATCATTCACCCATTAAAATCTATATTCTTCTGGGAAGGTAAACTCTGCCACGAGAATGAGGTGCTTATGATTGTGAAAAGCATAGGAAGGCTCTTTAATCAATTAAAAGATTATGTAAAGAAAAACCACAGCTATAAGGTTCCCGAGATTATTGCCATCCCTATTATTGAAGGTTCACCAGATTATCTATTATGGCTTAGTGAGTCATGTAAACCTCGTTAGAAAGGGATAGTGAAGATTATATTGATTTTTTCTAATGGGGTAAATAGGAGGGTTATTAAAAATGACACAGGCAATTGAACGAAGAAGGATAGATAGAAGAAAAGGTGTAGAGAGGAGAGTAAATATAGACCTGAAATATAAGGAGTCGGAGAAGGAGAGAAGGGTATTTCAGGCAAGGAGGAAAAATAAGAGGAGAATGAGCGCTTCTGCCTTTGTAACATGCAGGGAGTGTGGGAATCTTTTCTTAATTACAAAAGACGAATTTTACAAATTAATTCATGAAGGCAAGCCTGTATTATGTCCAAAGGGATGTAAAAAGGACAATACGAAAGTCGCTAAAACGGCATTGTTTATGGCTGAGAGGGAAAAGAAATGACAGCCTGCAATCTCTTCCTTGAGAGCAATACAGAAATACCGAACAGAAACGAAAGAATGCCTGTTATTATGAAGCTTATATGATAACCGTAGATTCCGTTTAAGCCCCCACAGATTATTGCGCCAAGGAAGATAGACCCCATCCTGAAACCCTGAACTATTCCTACCCCGGTACCCATATATATATCCTTAAAAACAATGGATGTGAGTAGCCCGTTGCAAAGGACTGTAAAAGAATCACCGGTAGTGTGAAGAAGCCGTATTGTAAGTGCATCCCAGAGTCCATGGGTATATGCAGTAGCAATCTGAAAAATACCGGATATAATCATTCCAGTCCATATAAGCAATACGATACTTTTATTATTATCAAAGATCCTCCCTGATAAATATATCAGAAGTCCGACCCATAAACCGACACATGCAAATATAATCCCGATGAATTTATCAGGGAGATTAAGGTTCATTTTAAGGAACAGGCTTAGTGATGATTGCTCTGCACCAAGGTGTATGCCTACCACAGATACAGAGAGGAGGAGTAATATTACATTGTACTGCTTAAAGATTGATGGGTAATCTGACAACTTTAAACCATTTATTTTTTCTCTTTTTGAAGAGCATTTCTCCTTCATAAAAAATGAAAGGACTAAAATGACAGTTGTAAATACAAGCCCAGCAATAAATATTGATTGCATGTTTGACCAGTGAAGCAAATAACCTGCTGATAACGGTCCTAATGAATATCCGGTTGAAGAACTAAGAAAGAATGAGCCTATTTTGCTGCTCCTCCCTTTCTCTTCAAGCCCCTTATAAAATGAAGTGCTTAATCCGATGTTAATCAGTGTTGAACCTAAGCCCCCGATAAGTGTGAATATAAACAGATTCAAAAAAGAATCATACATAATCAGGCCAATCAGATATATTATAAAAAATAAAATTCCAAAACGGATTATAGAGCATGTAGATAAACGGTCTGATGCAAAACCAGCTGGTATAATGCTGATGGATGAAGAGGCAGCGAATGCCCCAACGAGAAGCCCCACACCGTTGTCTGATATAGAAATGGACTTAAAATAGACAGGGAGGAATGTTTCTACTATCCAGAGGGAATAGAAATAAAGGAAATAGCTAAAGTTGAAGATTAGAGGCATAATCAAAGTAAGAAGTAATGAGTAAGAAGTAAAGGGCAAGCAGTAAAAAACTTCTGTCTATTGCCTACTGTTTACTGTCTAATATTTTTTTCTCCAGTAATTGAGGATGTCATTAAGGGTTTTATCAAATTGGATTACGGGTTTCCAGCCGGTTGCTGTTTTAAATTTGCTGCAGTTGCCTCTTATAGTTGTAATATCGGTTGACCTTAATTTTGTTTTATCCTCTTTTATCTCAACAGATATTTTGGCAGATTTTAAGAGTGTATCAAGAATCCAGCGTATAGAATAAGACCTTTCTGAGCAGATATTATATGCCTCACCGCTTGTACATTTTTCAAGGGCAAGCCTGTATGCCTGCACCATGTCTCTGACATCAGTAAAATCTCTTTGAATATCAAGATTGCCTGTATAAACTATAGGTTCTCTTGCCCCTGATTCAATCTCTGCAATCTGTTTTGCAAAAGATGAACATACATAGATTGATTTCTGATATGGGCCTGTATGATTAAATGGTCTAACCCTGATTATATTCATGCTATGTATCTTGGCATAGGAATATGACAAAAGGTCTGCCGCTGTTTTACTCACGGCATAAGGGCTTAACGGTGTTAATGGGAAATCTTCTGTAACAGGTGTGCCTTCGGATATGACACCATATTCATCTGCTGAGCCTACAAACAATATCTTTGAATTCAGCCCGGAATCCCTTACTGCATCTAATAGATTCATTGTTCCATAGAAATTTATATCATAAGTTGTCCTTGGATTTTTTAAAGAATCGGGGGGATATGATACGGCAGAGAGATGATATATCTGCTGAGGTTTTATTTCTGGTATAATTTTTTTGATATTGTCGGCATCCCTTATATCACATTTAAAAATCTTTAATTTTTCAGAGATTAAATCTTTTGAAGAAAAGGTTGTCCCAAATACCTCATGTCCATCTTTTATAAAGAGTTCAGACAGATAATGACCGACAAAACCTGTTATACCAGTGATGAGAACATGCATACATTAGAAGATAAAATCCTAAATCCTAATGTCTAAATTCGGAATAAATCCAAATGACATAAATTCAAAATTCTATATTTAGTGTTGCTTGTTTTGAATTTCAGATTTTGAACATTTGATATTGTTTAGAATTTAGGATTTAGAATTTCTCTTTAGTTTCTCCATATCTGCCTCTACCATCATCTCTGTTAATTCCTGAAATGATATCTGAGGCTCCCAGCCCAATTCCTTCTTTGCCTTTGAATAATCTCCGACAAGATGGTCTACCTCTGCCGGCCGCAGGAATGCGGAGTCTATCACAACATAATCTTTCCATTTGAGTCCAAGGCGGCCAAATGCAATCTCTACTAGTTCCTGAACCGAATGCTCTTTTCCTGTAGCGATGACATAATCTGACGGCTCCTTCTGCTGAAGCATAAGCCACATTGCCCTTACATAATCCTTTGCATATCCCCAGTCCCTTTTTGCATCAAGATTACCGAGCCTGAGTTCCTTTGCCAATCCAAGTTTTATCTTTACCGCACCTTCTGTTATCTTTCTTGTGACAAACTCCCTCCCTCTTCGCGGAGATTCATGATTGAAAAGTATGCCTGAACAGGCAAATATATTGTAGCTCTCCCGATAGTTCACAGTTATCCAGTGTCCATAGACCTTTGCAACGCCGTATGGACTTCGGGGATAAAAGGGTGTCTTTTCAGTCTGAGGTACCTGCTGAACTTTTCCAAACATCTCACTGCTGCTCGCCTGATAAAATTTTATTCTTTTATTTATATGTCTTATTGCTTCCAGCATACGCGTTACTCCCAGGGCAGTAAATTCTCCGGTGAGTATTGGCTGACTCCATGAAGTAGGTACAAAAGACTGCGCAGCAAGATTATATATCTCATCTGGCTCAACTTCCTCTATTGCATCAATTATAGATGACTGGTCAAGGAGGTCAGCCTGCTTTAATTCAATTTTATTTTTTATATGGTCTATCCTCTCAAAACTCTCGGTTGAAGCCCTTCTTACCATGCCGGCAACCTTGTAGCCTTTATCCAGTAAGAATTCTGCCAGATAAGAACCATCCTGTCCTGTGATACCTGTAATGAGTGCCTTTTTCATGTATCCTCCCTTATTTTAAAGCCTTGACTTTAAGTGATTCATTGTATTAGATTATCCATACAAAGACAAGTTAAAATGATTTATGAAGAAAAAAATAATCTATTATCTCATACTCCTATCACTATTTTTCCTCCAGATACAATCTTTTAGTGAAGACAGACATGCTGTAGTTTTAAAAGTTGACGGTGTAATAAATCCTGTTTCTGCCGAATATATTATCGGTGGTATAAAAGAGGCATCATTCAGCAAGGCAGAGCTATTAATTATACAGCTTGATACACCGGGGGGTCTTGATACATCAATGAGAATGATAATAAAAGAGATGATGGCATCAAGTGTTCCTATTGTTGTCTATGTATCCCCAAGCGGATCAAGGGCAGCATCTGCAGGTGCATTCATAACAATTGCAGCCCATATAGCCGCTATGTCACCAGGGACAAACATTGGTGCAGCACATCCTGTGAATATGGGTGGAAATATGGATAGTGAGATGTCAAAGAAAATTGAGAATGATGCCTCTGCATATATTATCTCCCTTGCAAAAAAAAGGGGGAGGAATGAGGTTTGGGCTGAAAAGGCAGTAAGGAAGAGTGTATCCATATCAGAGGATGAGGCAAAGAAGGAGAATATAGTTGATATTATAACAGAAAATTTAGATACACTTTTAAAGGATATAAATGGCAGAAAGATAGAGGTTGAAGGAGGGGTAAAGATAATAAACACAGAGGGGGTTAAATTAAAACATATTGAGATGAGTTTAAGGCAGAAGATCCTTGATACACTCTCAAACCCGAATATCGCATATATGCTCATGCTACTTGGGTTTTATGGATTATTCTTTGAGCTCTCAAACCCCGGAGCTATATTGCCGGGGATAGTGGGGGCAATATCGCTTATACTGGCATTTTATTCTTTCCAGACACTCCCTGTAAATTATGCAGGATTGCTGCTTATACTACTTGGTATTATCCTATTTATTCTTGAGATAAAGGTGGTTAGTTATGGTGCCCTTTCTCTTGGTGGAATTATATCGTTGGTTCTCGGCTCAATGATGCTGATTGAATCTCCTGCACCATATATGAAAATCTCCCTGTATCTTATTCTGCCTGCCGCAGCCGGGACTGCAGCCTTCTTCCTGTTTTTAGTAGGTGCAGGTATAAAGGCTCAGAGGAAAAAGCCGACAACCGGAAAGGAGGGATTGGTAGGAGAGGCAGGTGTTGCACAATCGGATATTAAAGTAGAAGGGAAGGTATTTATCCATGGGGAGTTATGGGATGCCTACAGCAGCGAGGAGATAAAGAAGGGGAGTGAAATTGTAGTAACAGGGGTTGAAGGATTGAAGTTAATAGTAAAGTTAAGAAGTTAAGGAGTTATGGAGTTAAGGAGTAAATAATAATTTTAAATTCTATAACTCCTGAACTCTTTAACTCTACAACTCCATAACTCTTTTTGGGGAGGTTAATATGGGTGCATTTCCGATATTTCTAATAGTCATAGCCTTTTTGATACTGTCATCCATAAAGGTCTTAAAGGAATATGAAAGGGGTGTAATTTTTAGGCTCGGTAGATTTTTAAGTACAAAGGGACCTGGATTGATTATTGTCCTGCCGGGAATTGATAAAATGGTAAAGGTGAGTTTAAGGTTAATTGCATTAGATGTCCCACCACAAGATATAATAACAAAGGATAATGTCTCGGTAAAAGTAAATGCAGTTGTATATTTCAGGGTCATCAATCCAGATAAGGCTGTAATTGAGGTTGAAGACTACCTTTACGCAACATCCCAGCTATCACAGACAACATTAAGGAGCATCCTTGGTGCCGCTGATATGGATGAGCTACTCTCTGCGAGAGATAAGATAAATGCAAATCTTCAGGCAATACTTGACAAACGTACTGACCCGTGGGGTATCAAGGTGACAAATGTTGAGGTAAAGCATGTGGATTTGCCTCAAGAGATGCAGAGGGCGATGGCTAAACAGGCAGAGGCGGAGAGGGAGAGAAGGGCAAAGGTGATAAATGCAGAGGGTGAATATCAGGCAGCCCAAAAACTTACAGACGCTGCAGAGATAATCGCTAAACAACCTTCGGCATTACAGCTAAGATACCTCCAGACACTCAGGGAGATAGCATCAGAAAATGCCACAACAACCATATTCCCGATACCAATTGATTTGTTTGAGCCGTTTTTGAGGATGAGGGAGAAAAAGGCGGATTAGGAAAGAGGTCTAACTATTCCATCAATTTCCTTTATCTGTTTTAAAAGGGAAGGAAGGTTGTCCATCTTAAGCATGTTTGGACCATCACATGGGGCTTTATCAGGGTTAGGATGAACCTCCATGAAGATTCCATCACAGCCTGCTGCTACTGCTGCCCTTGTGATATGTGGGACAAATTCTCTCTGTCCACCTGAAGAGTTGCCTGCACCACCGGGAAGTTGAAGTGAATGAGTAGCGTCAAAGATTATAGGGTAGCCGTAACTTCTCATTATTGGCAATGCCCTCATATCTGCCACAAGATTATTATATCCAAAGCTGACACCCCTTTCTGTAATCAGTATCTTTTTATTTCCTGTTGATTCGATCTTTGAGATTATGTTTTTTACATCCCATGGTGCAAGGAACTGCCCCTTTTTTACATTTACCACTTTACCTGTTTCAGCCACTTTGATTATCATATCTGTCTGGCGGCTTAAGAAGGCAGGTATCTGGATTATATCAAGAACCTCTGCCGCACCTTCAATATCTTCTTCTTTGTGAATATCTGAAAGGACAGGGATGTTAAATTTATCTCTTACCTTTTTGAGTATTTTTAAGCCTTTTTTTATACCGAGACCACGGAAGGACTTTACAGATGTCCTGTTTGCCTTGTCATAGGATGATTTATAAATTAAGGGGATATTAATCTCCGCACAAATATATTTAAGTTTTTCCGCTGTATTAAGGGCGGATTTTTCACTCTCTATTACACAGGGACCAGCAATTAAGATGAGGGGATTTTCTCTCCCTATTTTGATTTTACCTGCAATAATTTCTTTCATGCCCTTTTATAATTTAGTGATGCCTTGATGAATTCTCTGAATAACGGATGCGGATTTTTTGGTGATGATTTAAACTCAGGATGAAACTGCCCTGCAAGGAACCATGGATGGTCGTCTATCTCAATTATCTCAACTAAATTTCCCTCTGGCGATAATCCGCTGATTTTTAAGCCTGCCTCTTCAATCTGCATTCTGTATTTATTGTTGAACTCGTATCTGTGCCTGTGCCTCTCGGAAATTTCTTTTTTCCCATAAGCCTTAAAGGCAAGGGAATCCTTTCTCAGCTGACATCTATAAGCACCGAGCCTCATAGTCCCGCCTTTATATACAAGATTATTTTGATCGGGGAGTATATCTATTACCGGATGTGCTGTGGATTGGCTAAATTCAGAACTGTTTGCATCTGTAAGCCCGCATATATTTCTTGCAAATTCAATTACCGCACACTGCATGCCAAGGCATATACCGAAGAATGGTATTTTGTTTTCCCTTGCATATTTTATAGCTGTAATCTTCCCCTCCACACCCCTGTTTCCAAAACCGCCTGGGATTAGGATGCCGTCAGAGTTTTTAAATAAATCTGAGACCCCCTTCTTTTCTATATCTTCTGCGTCAATCCATTTAAGATTTACCTTTACCTCATTCTCTATCCCGCCGTGGGATAATGCCTCATAGAGGCTTTTATATGACTCCTTTAATTCCACATATTTGCCTACAATTGCAATATTAACAGAATCTAAAGGCTCCTTTATCCTTTTTAAAATCTTTTCCCAAAGCGATAAGTCGGGCTGTTTAGTATCAAGGTGTAATAGATTTGCGATAATGTTATCAAGTCCCTCCTGATGGAGTGCCATTGGAACTTCATAGATGTTTTCTACATCCCTTGCTGTGATAACAGACTCCTTATCTATATTACAAAATAGTGCAATCTTTTTCTTCAAGTCATCTGATAGGGTTCTTTCTGTTCGGCACAATAGTATATCAGGCTGAATACCTATCTCTCTTAATTCCTTTACACTGTGTTGTGTCGGTTTTGTCTTAAGCTCATCTGCGGTCTTGACATAGGGGACAAGTGTTAGATGAATATAGAGGACATTATCCCTCCCCCTATCAAACCTGAACTGCCTTATTGCCTCAAGGAATGGCAGGCTCTCAATATCTCCCACTGTCCCGCCTATTTCACAGATAACAATATCAAAATTATCTTTTACGGCAAGAAAATATTTTTTAATTTCATCCGTTATATGAGGAATTACCTGAACCGTTCCGCCAAGATAATCACCCCTTCTTTCCTTGTCTATGACAGATTTATAGATTTTGCCGGTTGTAACATTGTTTGCCTTTGACATGGTTGTACTTATAAATCTCTCATAATGTCCGAGGTCAAGGTCTGTCTCTGCACCGTCATCTGTTACAAAGACTTCACCATGCTGATAGGGATTCATTGTGCCGGGGTCAACATTTATATATGGGTCCATCTTTAAGAGGGTAACTTTAAGCCCTCTCGCCTCAAGAATGGCGCCAATTGAGGCAGAGGCAAGTCCCTTTCCAAGTGAGGATAAAACACCACCTGTAACAAAGATGTATTTTGTTTTGTTCATATATTAAATTAAAGTGTTAAATTCAAAAATAATCAAAATTCTTCAAATTTTTATAATTTTAGATTTTGGTCATTTGATATTGTTTAGAGTTTGAGATTTAGAATTTATAATTTTTCTTACTTTTTCTATATCCTCTGGTGCATCAACACCAATTGAGTTATATTTTGTCTTTATGACTTTTATTTTATACCCATGCTCTAATGCCCTGAGTTGTTCTAATTTTTCTATTTTTTCAAGAGGGGTTGAAGGGAGTTGAGAAAATTTAATAAGAAAATCCTTTCTATAGACATAGAGTCCGATGTGCTTATAATATGAAGTTCTTGAATCATTATCCCTGTTATATGGTATAGTGGAACGGGAGAAATATAGGGCAAATCCATCATAATCAGTCACTACCTTTACAATATTTGGATTGTTAAGCTCATCCTTGTTTTTTATCTCTGCGCAGATTGTCCCCATCTGTAGTTTGGACGATCCAAACTCCGTTTGGGTGCCCCGAAATGGTTCAACTGCCATATCAATTACCTTTGGTTCTATCAATGGTTCATCCCCCTGTACATTTACTATTATATCCGCCTCAATATTTTTTGCAACCTCTGAAATTCTATCTGTCCCTGTAGCATGATTTGACGAGGTCATCCATCCCTCTCCGCCAAATTCTCTAACAGCCTTGAATATTCTCTCATCGTCAGTTGCAACAATAATCCTCTTGAGGGATTTTGACATGGATACCCTTTCCCAAACATGCTGTATCAAGGGTTTTCCGTTTATTGAAGCGAGAGGTTTACCGGGAAATCGGGTTGATGCATATCGGGCAGGAATAACTGCAATTGCATTTAGTTCAATAGGCATTTTTAAACCCCTTCCACATAGTCATCAGGATAATTTTAATATCAAACATCAATGACCAGTTTTCAATATAGTATAAATCATATTCAATCCTCTTTTCTATTGATGTATTCCCTCTCCAGCCGTTTACCTGAGCCCAGCCTGTTATGCCTGCCTTCATCTTATGCCTCAGCATGTATTGAGGTATAGATTTTCTAAACTGTTCAACAAATACTGGTCTTTCAGGCCTTGGTCCTACAATACTCATATTCCCTTTTAGGACATTAAAAAGCTGCGGCAACTCGTCAAGATTTGTTCTTCTTAAGAAGGCACCAACATCAGTCCTTCTCACATCCCCCTCTTTTGCCCATACAGGACCTGTCCTTTCTTCAGCATTTGCTATCATAGTACGGAATTTATATACAAAAAATTTTGTTCCATCCATTCCCATTCTTTCCTGCTTGTAAAATATAGATCCAGCAGATGTAATTTTAATCAATAGTGCTGTTAAAATCATCAAAGGAGATGAAGCAATCAATATTGCAATTGAAAATAGTATGTCTGCTCCCCTCTTTATAACAATATTCCAGCCGTATAACGGAGTATCCTGAAGGCTGATGATTGGAAGGCCATCCAGTTCATCAATTCCTCCTCTTAAGGTTATAAACTCACATATATCAGGAACTACTTTTATATCAACCATCTCATTCCTAATCTCTTTTAATAATTCTACTGTGAGGGCATGCTGCTCCACAGGCAGGGCTATGATAACCTGGTCAATATCTTTTTCCGATACTATTTTTTGTATATCCCTGTAAGCTCCAATAACAGGGACACCATGAACTTCGGAATTTGTGGTTTGGGATTCGGGGTTAGATAAAAAACCTGCAACTTTAAGTCCAAGCTCAGGGTGCAGTTCAATTCTTTTTAAGACATCTTTTGCTAACTCCCCTGTCCCTGCTATAAGGGCATACCTGAGATTATAGCCTTTCCTCCTTAAGTATCTTAAGGTTTCCCTAAATGCAACCCTCTCTATTGCAAGGGCAGAAACTGTCATTAAGAAAAAGATTAAAAATAAAAGACGGGAATATTCATATTGCCTGAAGAAAAAGGTAATGGAAATCAAGACAAGAACTGAAAAAGAGCATGCTTTAACAATATCAAAAAGTTCGCTTATGTAAGATGATATCCTTTTGGGACGATAAAGGCCAAATGATTTAAAGACAAAGCTCCAGATAAATAGGATTGGAATAATGAGATAAAGATAGATGATGAATGGCGGAATTCCTTTTTCTATAGGTAGTAGCCCACTATAGAAGCGTATATAATAGGAAATGAACCATGAAAACCCTATCACAAAAAGATCGGCGAAGAAAAGGATATTTTCAAAAAACTGGGCATGTTTTTTTAGCATCTTAAATTATAAAAAATTTGCCACAGACTTACACAGACTTTTAAAATAATTTTATTCTTTTTTAGTCAGTGTGAATCTATGGCTAAGTCAGGTCTTTGTTTTTTTAAGCTTCTCTGATAATCTTCATATTTCTCAATTATATAATTTCTGATTTTTTCTTTAAAAATTTTTCTATCAAATCGCATAGCATGATTTCTGACAACATTCTTATCAAATTTTTCTTGATTTTTTTCAAAATATTTAACCGCCCCTATTAATGCCTCCGGTGTTTGCTCATAAAAAAATATACCAGTAGGTTTTTCTTCTGACTTATGATTAAGTGGAATCACTGTTTCAAGGGCACCCCCCTTGCCATAGGCGATAACTGGTCTTCCGGATGCCATTGCCTCAACAGGGACAATTCCAAAGTCCTCCTCTCCGGGAAAAATAAGTGCCTTACATTTGGAATAATACTCCTTTAAGGTATTATCATCCTGCCATCCCAGAAATTCTATATTTTGCCTTGCAATTCTCCTTAATCTCTTCTCATCCTGCCCATCTCCTATTATTTTAAGTTTTAGACCCATCTTGTTAAATGCTTCTATGGCGATATCAAGCCTTTTATAAGGGGCAAATGCAGAAACGATTAAATAAAAATCTTCTACCCTTTCAGATATAGCAAATTTGTTGCAATCAACCGGGGGATAAATCACATCAGCCTTTCGCCTGTAGTATTTTTCTACCCTCTTTGCAATATGTCGGGAAATGGCGGTAAAATAATCCACTCTGTTACTGGATGCAGCATCCCACATCCTTAAATAATGGGCAAAGATACTTATAATCTTTTCAGAAAACCAATTAACACGATTATTGCCAAAATAATCATGATATAAATCCCAGACATATCTCATAGGTGTATAAACATAAGAGATGTGAATGGCATTGGGAGGAGGGATTATGCCCTTTGCTACACAGTGACTGCTGGAGAGGATGAGGTCATACTCTATTAAGTTAAAGGATTCTATTGCTAAAGGGAAAAAAGGAAGGAAGAAACGGTAATATTTTTCAATACCAGGTATTTTTTGAATAAATGATGTCTTTATATTTCTGTCCTCTATTATTTTTGTGACAGAACCATTTGTATGTATCAGTGTGTAAAGGTCAGCATCTGGAAAGAGTTCGCAGAATACCTCAAGGCATTTTTCTCCTCCCCTCATTCCTGTAAGCCAGTCATGAACTATTGCTACCCTCATATATCCTTTTGGATAACTCTCATTTTCCGACAAGAACGTATTTGCAAGTTCTAATATATCCTTTTCCACTCCCAATTTAGAGGCAGCCCAAAAAGAGAAATGCACTTATGGATAAATGGTTTCAGGTGATGTATAATGCAAAAAGTGAAACCAGAATATCCAGGGTTTGCCCTGAACTTATTTCAGAGAGGATAAAGATATGATACAGTAAACTATATTTTCATTCAAGATAGAAATGGTGGAGAGTTTGAAAAAGAATATGCAAAACGATAATGTCTTATTAAGTTTTTATTTGCAAATCAGGACATTTTCTGATAGATTCTACAGATAAAATCTATTAAATTCAATTTAATAGAAGTTACCTGAAAGGAGGTTGTGCTATGCTTCATGTGGAAAGCATTAAAAAAATCTACGCAGGTTACTCCAATATATATGATGTAATATTTAAGCAATTTTTTTATCCAAGGCAGAGGCATGTAATAAACTCAATGGATATAACACCTGGTGATAAGGTGTTGGATGTTGGGGTGGGAACAGGTTTGTCCCTTCCATTATATCCGAATCATTGTGAAGTTACAGGGATAGACCTTTCAAGAGAGATGTTAAAGAAGGCACGAGAAAAGGTTAATAAACAGAACCTTACTCATGTTTCGCTCAAGGAAATGGATGCGTCAAATTTAGAATTTGACGACGATACATTTGACCATGTAATAGCGACTTTTGTAATAAGTGTTGTACCTGACCCTGTGAAGGTTATATCGGAGATGAAGAGGGTCTGTAAAAAAACAGGAAATATTGTAATCGTAAACCATTTTCAGAGTAACAATAAATTTATTGCAAAAATTGAAGAATATATAAATCCAATCTGTTGTAAAATCGGATGGCGTTCTGACCTGTCATTGGATGACCTGATAGACAGCGCCGATCTTGAAGTAGACCAGAGATACAAATTAAAAAAGTTTGACCTTTGGAATGTAGTATTTGCCAATAATAACAAGATTTGCTGAGCATTACTGGTCCACATATTAATTATAGACCGATTCCCCCTTTACATTTCTCTATTTATATGACATGCCAAATCTCTTATTAATTACTGTATCTCTGTTCCTATTATTTTCTTCTCCCTCATTTTCATCTGCCTCAGACAGCCGGCCATTTAATGAAGGAGAGGAGCTTATATATGATATAAGCTGGTTTGGAATCTCTGCCGGGACAGGCAAACTCCATGTCAAGGATAAAATAGTTAAGGATGGGAGAGAGATGTATCATATTGCCTACTATGCAAACTCTTCAGAGCTGTTTTCTAAATTTTACAAGGTAGATGATATGGCAGAGACCTTTATGGATACCAAGGGTTTTTTCCCATGGAGCTTCAGATTGAAGGTAAGAGAGGGCAGAAACAAAAGGGATGTTGAAACCATATTTGATCAGATAGGGCATACAGCTAAATTCACAAAAGACAAGGATGAACCTAAGATAGTCTCAGTTCCCTCTGCTGTTCAGGATGCTTTTTCATCTCTTTATTATTTAAGGACAAAAAATCTCAAGGTGGGCGAAAAGGTTGTCATTGATGTGTTTGAAGATAAAAAGAACTGGCAGGTGGAAGTGCATGTCATAAAGAAGGAGAGGCTCAAGATATACTCAGGGGAGATTGATACGGTACTTGTTAAACCACTGCTTAAATTTGAAGGGATATTTAAGAGGAAGGGGGATTTATATATCTGGCTTACAGATGATGAGAGGAAGATCCCTGTTCAGGTGAAGACAAAGATTATAATAGGTTCTGTATATGCGAGGATTACAGGCATGAATGGGGTTAAAATGATTACATCAGTCAGATGAATGGAGGGTTTTAATTAATTTTTCAGGTATCCTTATAAATCGGACGGAGAATTAATTCACTTGGCATATATTTCTTTAATTACTTTTTTTACCTTTTTCTTTTCAGACTTTCTGCTGTAACCCTTCTTACCTTTTTTAGTGGAATGTGGTTTCTGGACAGGCTTTATTCCCCAAGTCTTTCTTATTTTTATTTTTCGCATGTGACGAGCTTTACAGATTCGTATATAATTTCCACCATCCTGTGAATTTCATCCTTTGTGCTGGAGAGTGGCGGGACGAGTATAACGATATTTCCTATAGGTCTTATTATAAGTCCTCTATCCCTTGTCTCTCTTGCAATCTTTATCCCTATCTTTTTTTCCAATGGATACGGCTTTTTAGTCTCTTTATCCATTACAAGCTCTATACCCACAATAAATCCGCACTGTCTTATGTCTCCGATATTTTCAAGGTTATAAAATTTTATCAGCTCATCTTTAAGAAAGAGTATTTTATCCTGTAATGAGTCAAGAATCTTTTCTTTTTTAAATAAATCTAAATTTGCAATTGCAGAAGCACAGGCGAGGGGATTCCCTGTATATGTATGCCCATGAAAGAATGTTTTAAATTCACTATATTCTCCGAGAAAGCCTTCATATATATCCTCTGTCGTAATTGTAGCAGCCAATGGCATATAACCGCCTGTAATACTCTTTGAAAGTAATAGAATATCAGGAGTTACATTCTCATGTTCACAGGCAAACATCTTCCCTGTCCTCCCGAATCCAACAGCCACCTCATCTGCTATCATTAATATATTATACTTAGTGCATATCTCCCTTACCCTTTTTAAAAAGCCCTCAGGTGCGGTAATAATCCCTCCTGGCATCATTATCTTTGGCTCAATTATCAGTGCTGCGACCTTATCTCTATTTTCAGAAACAATCCGTTCCAGTTCATTAACACATGCAAGACTACACTCGGGATATGTCTTTTCTATAGGGCAACGGTAGCAGTAAGGCGGAGGTGCAAATATTGTTTCAAATAACAAGGATTTGAACATGCGGTGAAAGAGGTCAATCCTGCCGACACTGACTGCACCGATTGTATCCCCGTGATAGGCATTGTAAAAGGCTATAAATTTCTTTTTACTCTTAAAATTTTTCCCCTTCTGATGCCAGTACTGGAATGCCATCTTTATCCCTGACTCAACAGCGGTGGAGCCGTTATCGGAATAAAAAACCCTCTTTAAGCCCTCAGGTGCAATATTAATCAACCTTTCTGAAAGCTCAATTGCGGGGACATTTGATAAACCAATAAGTGTAGAATGGGCTACCTTTCTTATTTGTTTTGCAACAGCCTCGTCTATCTCCCTCTTTCTGTGTCCATGAATATTTACCCAGTAGGAGGAGTTTCCGTCAAGATATTTATTTCCAAGAGCATCATAAAGATAAGAGCCTTTACCCCTTTCAATAATTACTGGTTCTTCTTTCACCCAATCATTCATCTGTGTAAATGGATGCCAGAGATGAGTCTTGTCAATCTCTTCCAGTTTTTTTTTGTAGGCAGTAGGCAGTAGGCAGTAGGCAGTAGGCAAGTTATCTATTTTAATGTTTTTTAAAAAAGTGTTTTTTAGTTTTCCTGTCTTGCAATCTGTAATGCTTACCGATTGTATGTAAGGGAGAGTGCCGATAATCGGGACTCCAGAGAGTTTTTCTATAATTGATGGATTTGTCTTCTCTGCCAGCCCTTTCTTCCTTTTCTTTGTATCATTAAAAATAATTCCAATTGTATCTATGCCAGACTCTTGTGCATGCTTTATTGTAAGAAGGGTATGGTTTATAGTCCCAAGACATGGTCGGGAGACAATAATAACAGGTATATCAAGCTCTAAAATAAGGTCAGATACAAAATAGTCATGAGTTAAAGGGACAAGGAGACCTCCGCTGCCCTCCACAATTACAATATCGTGTCTCTTGCATAACTCATCAAAGGCATTTTTTATCGTAGAAATATCAATCTGGACATCTTCAATCTCTGAAGCGGTTAATGGGGCTAATGGCTTTTTAAAATAATAGGGATTGATTAATTCAATCTCATCTTTTACGCCTGTTGCCCTAATTAAAAAATCTGTGTCTCCCCTTCCGCCGCTCTGTATGGGCTTCATAATACCGACATTCAAGCCCTTATGTCTTAGGGATAAAGCAAGACCGGCAGTTACCACCGTCTTTCCCACCCCTGTATCCGTCCCTGTTATGAATACCCCTTTATTCATTTTCTTCCTTTCAAAAATATCACTCTGTATGTTGCCCTGATGCCTTGAGATGTTTTATATTTATTTGTATATATTTTTATCATTTCCTTTATAACACCTTTTATCCCCATCCCATTATTTCTTGCAAAGATAGACGGGTTTGCCCCTATATACTTAAGGTTTCTAAGCAGTGTCTCTACATCAGGATAAAATCTGATTTCATCCATTGTATCAAGAGATATATTATTGAATCCTGTATATGTCATTATAGATTTAAGTTCCTTCTCATTGTTAAATTTCTGAAATATTGGAGATGTATCTTTATAATACATCTGACAGGCTGACTCAAAGGAGTCCTTTAATTCATGCAAAGAACCTTCGGCGAGTGTTGTTAAATAAATATATCCGTTTTCTTTTATAACCCTGTGTAATTCTGCAAATGCCTTTGATAAATCTGTTACCCATTGAAACATCAGGTTTGATGCTATCAGGTCAAAGGAATTAGAAGGGTAGGGGAGGGTTTCCGTATCTGCTGTAGCTATATGAATATTAGACTGCCAGTTCCCCGCTTTCGCGAGGACAAGTCTTTTACCTAAAGTGAATAGTGACATGCCGTGTGCAATGTCACAGGCAAAGACCTTTGAAAAATTATAATTTTCTGCCAGATTTATTGAAATATTCCCTGTCCCTGAACCTATGTCTAATATATTCTTAGGGAAAAAATCTCTCTTATAAATTTCAGAAAGCAGAAGATTGGCAATCTCTTTTTGAAAGGATGCAAATTTATCATAGGTATCAGCCCTTTTTGAAAATGAGCTTTTTACTGTGGATTTATCAATCATATAAGTCTATAGTCTAATGTCTTACTTAGTCAGTGAAAGTCTGTGGCTATAAATTCTTTTATCTCCTTGTTAACCCTCTCTGGCTGTGTCAGAAACGGTGCATGACCAACACCTTCAAGAATAATTAATTTTGAATCTGGTATTTCTTTTGCCATATATTTGCCTGCACCAAGAGGGCATATTTTATCAATACTACCGTGGATAATCAATGTCGGCACCTTGATGTCGTTGAGATTATCCCTTATATCATTTTTTAACAGGGAATTTAGGGTCTGGAGGACTACATCTGATGAAGGGGGAAAATCTTCATTGAACATTAAACTCTCAATTTCCGACAGCTTACTGTCATCAATTATCTCGCCTGATATAAATAATTTCCCGCAGAACTCCCTGATATGATTTTCATAGTCTCTTTTCAAATTCTGTTCCAGCCTATTTACCATTGTCATAGGGTGTCCATGAGGATAATCATTCTCCGATAAAAACTTCGGAGTCCCACTGATAAATATTAATTTATCTATATCTTCCGGATATTTAAAATAGTATCTTGCAATTATAAAGGATGCCATAGACCACCCTGCCAGTGTAAATTTCTTTATGCCTAAAAAATTAATTAACTCCTTCAAATCCTGAATAAATATATTAAATTCATATTCCGCATTCCTCATTCCGCATTCTGACTTCCCATGTCCCCTCAAATCAACTGCTATCACCTGAAAATACTTTGAAACTTCATCCATCTGATATTTCCAGACATGAGAATTCATCGCCCAGCCGTGGACAAAGATAATAGGTTTTCCTTTGCCGGTTATTCTGTAATGGAGATTGTTTCCGTCAGTAGTTTTAAAGAAAGGCATTTATCAGGCTATGAGCCTTAAAATATCTTTATAGGTTNNCCTGCGACACCCACAATCTGATAGGTTCTCTGGCTTAAAGGAGACCTTTTTAAAGACTCAATTGCAAGAATAATAAGGTGTCCGCCATCAAGTGCAGGGAATGGAAGGAGATTCAATATGCCCAGACTCAGACTCAAAAGGCCTGTAAAGTATATGAGGTTTATAAAGCCTGCATTAGCCGCCTTCCCAGCCATAACAGCAATGCCAATAGGTCCCGAAAGGCTGTCCATAGAACCATTGCCTGAAAAGAGATTGAAAATAAGTTGAATTGTGCTAATAGATACTACTTCTATCGTATTGAGACTTGCAATTGCTGCATCAAATAAAGATATATGCTTGCCAAGCATTAAAGCAACGGCAATAATCAAAAAGGCAAAGATAATATTAAAAATAGAGCCTGCGGAGATAATTATACCTCTCTTCCATCTATCCTCTTTTAAAAACTCTATAGATTCACTTTCATCTTCATTTCTCGAGAAACTTACAAAGCCTCCAAGTGGCAGAAGCCGAAGAGTGAACTCTGTTTCCTTGTGTCTGAATAGGGTTGCTATCTTAGGGCTAAATGGAAAGCCAATAGAGAATTCATAGACATTAATACCTGTCTTTCTTGCAGCGATAAAATGCCCGAATTCATGAATCAGAACAACAATTGTAAAAACAAAAAGAAACGCAAGTATTGAAATCATTTTTTAGCCACAGACTTACACAGACTTAAAAAGATTAAATACAAAATAAAAAAAGATTTAAACCACAGATACACACGGATTTACACAGATAAAAGCTTTAAAAAACATTTTCTATCTGTGTCCATCTGCGGCAAATATTTTTTTAAGATGGTCGGGGCGAGAGGATTTGAACCTCCGACCCCCTGCGCCCAAGGCAGGTGCGCTAGCCAGACTGCGCTACGCCCCGAATTAGTGTACTTGTTTTAAAATAACACATTAAGTGTAGTTTTGCAATAATCCAGAATTATTATTTTTGGACACAGATTTACACAGAAAAAACAGGAGTGAATTGGATTTTATTATCTGTGTGTATCTGTGTCCATCTGTGTCCTATTAAGTTTTTGTTCAATACCACTGGTTAGATTTTTAGTCAAACACTATTTTTATAGCTGTAGCGAGCAAATAAACTGTCCGCTTACAGCAATTAAATATTAAGCAGTTTTCTGATTAGAATTGCATCCCCCTTTTGAAAGAAGGACGAGAAAATTAGGATTTCTGCACCATTTTTTCTTGAATTAAATGAAATATAGAGGTTAGAATTAGGGCATGAAAGATTATGTTATTGGATTAGACCTTGGAGGCACAAATATAAGGGCTGCTGCTATTACAAAAGAAGGAAATATTCTGCACAGGGTAAAGATACCCACAGGAGTCCCTCTGGGCAGGGAAAGGGTTATAGCTAATATCTTGAAAGTAATAGATGAAATAAAAAAAGAACTCAAAGGAATTAAACTCTCTGTGGTGGGAATGGGGATACCTGGGATAATATTTTTTAATAAAGGCATAGTTGCACAATCCCCAAATTTCCCCGATTGGATAGATTTTAATTTAAGGGAAAGATTGAATAAAGATTTAGATGTCCCTTTTTATATAGATAATGATGCAAATCTTGCTGCTGCTGGTGAAGGATGGCTTGGTGCTGGAAAAGAATTTAACAGCTTCTGTATGCTTACACTCGGCACAGGTGTGGGCGGCGGGATTGTTCTTAACAAAAATATATGGCGTGGTGAATACGGTATGGCAGGAGAGCTGGGACATATAACTATCTATCCTGATGGACATCCATGTAATTGCGGCAACAGAGGGTGCTTAGAACAGTATGTATCTGCTAATGGTATTGTCAGAATGGCAGAGGAAAAATCACAAATTACAGCCAATGATATATATCAATTAGCTAAAAAAGGGAATAAAGATGCTCTTGAGATATTCCAAAAGATGGGGAGAATTCTTGGAATAGGAATCGCTGATTTGGTAAATATATTAAATATTGAATTATTTGTTTTAGGCGGTGGAGTTGCAGATTCATGGAATTACTTCATCCCATCCACTATGGATGAAGTGAGAAAAAGGACATACCATATAACAGGAGAAGGGGTAAAAGTTGTTAAGGCAGAATTAGGTGATGATGCAGGAATATTCGGCGCCGCATATATGGCAATGAATGAGTTTAAGAGTTCAGGAGTTGTGGAGTTGAGGAGTTAAAAACTTTTAGCACTCTAACCTTTTGAACTTCTTAACTCTTTAACTCCTTATGCAGCTTATAATCAATACTATCCACCAATGCCTGCCAGCTTGCCTCAATAATATTTCCTGAAACCCCGACAGTCCCCCATTTTGACTCGTAATCACCCGATTCAATCAAAACCCTCGTCTTTGCCTCAGTCCCTTTTTTCTCCTCAAGTATTCGCACTTTAAAGTCAATGAGTTTTGTCTCTTTAAGTTCAGGATAGAATTTTTCCAGTGCCCTTCTTAGGGCATTATCAAGGGCATTGACAGGACCATTCCCCTCTGCTGCCGCAACCTCTAATTTTTCACCAACTTGAATCTTTATAGTTGCCTCCGATATTGGCTCCTCATCCATGCGCCTCTTCTCCACTATCACCCTGAATCCTTTTAAATCAAAAAACTTTTTTCTAACACCCTTTGCCTCTTTCATCAAAAGCTCAAATGAACCTTCAGCACCTTCAAACTGAAAACCCTGATTCTCAAGTTCCTTTAACTCATGTAATATATGTTTTACAGCAGGGTCCTGACTCTCCATATCTATCCCATACTCTTTTGCCTTCCATAGGACATTGCTTCTCCCCGATTGCTCTGATACAAGGATGCGCTGGGTGCTTCCTACAAGCTCAGGTCTTACATGCTCATAGGTCTCGGGGTTTTTCATTACTGCACTTACATGAATCCCTCCTTTATGTGCAAATGCACTCTTTCCTACATATGGCCTGTGATTCCAATGCCTCATATTTGCAAGCTCATCCACAAAATATGAAACTTCTCTCAATTTCCTCAACTGTCCATCAGTTATGCAATCTAATTTTAATTTCAATTTCAGGTTTGGAATTATTGAGCATAGATTGGCATTGCCGCACCTCTCCCCGTATCCATTTATTGTTCCCTGAACCTGACCTGCCCCCAGAGTTACAGCAACTATAGTATTTGCCACTGCCATCTCAGCATCATTATGCGTGTGAATGCCAAGAGGTTTTGAAATATTTTTTTTCATGTCATCAAATATGGCAGGCAGTTCATTTGGCATTGTCCCGCCATTTGTATCACAGAGGACAATAACATCAGCACCTGCATCCTCTGCTGCTTTCAGCGTCTTCATTGCATACTTTGGATTACCTTTATATCCGTCAAAAAAATGCTCTGCATCAAGCATAACCTCCGGGACACAGGATTTTAAATACTTAACAGAGTCATAAATCATTTCAAGATTCTCCTCAAGGCTTGTGCGGAGGGCATCCCTCACATGGAGGTCCCATGTCTTTCCGAGAAGTGTTACCACAGGTGTTTTTGCAGATAACAATGCCGCTATGTTTTCATCTGCAGCCACCTTTACCTTTGGTTTTCTTGTGCTTCCAAAGGCAGCTATCTTTGCATGATGCAGTTTATGCTTTTTTATCTCACTAAAGAATTCAGTATCTTTTGGATTTGCCCCGGGCCATCCGCCCTCAATATAGTGAATACCCAGTTCATCTAATTTCAGGGCAATCCTTATCTTATCCTCAAGGGAGAAGGATATATCCTCCGCCTGGCTCCCGTCTCTTAATGTAGTATCGTATATTTTTATGTATCGCATAAGAACAAAAACCTGATTTTAACCACTGAGACACNNTCTGTGTCTCTGTGCCTCTGTGGCAATTTTATTAATTTCTTTTTCCTAAATTAAATACATCATGCAATGTTCTGACTGCAAGTTCTGCATATTTTGAATCAATCACACATGAGATTTTTATCTCAGATGTGCTTATCATTATTATATTAATATTTTCTTTCGCCATTGCAGCGAACATTTTGGCAGCAACACCTGAGTGGCTCTTCATGCCTACACCTACAATAGATACCTTTGCAATATTCTCATCCAATTTAACATCCTGAGCCCCTATCTTAGCCACCATATCCTTTGTAACACGAAATCCTATCTTTGCATCGGATTTAGGAACAGTAAAAGAAATATCTGTCAACCCCTTCTCACCCACATTCTGGATAATCATATCTACATTAACACCCTCTTTGGCTATTTTGCCGAATATCTCTGCTGCAATGCCAGGACTGTCAGGAACTCCAATAATTGTAAGTTTTGCCTGGTTTTTATCTGATATTACACCTGAAACCATTACCTCTTCCATTTCCTTATCCTCCCCTGTAACAAGTGTCCCTTCACCTTCCCTAAATGTAGACTTAACAAGAATCGGGACATTGAACTTTGCTGCAAACTCCACAGAACGGCTCTGCAAAACCTTTGCACCGAGACTCGCCATTTCAAGCATCTCTTCATAACTAATCTTTTTTATCCTTCGGGCATTAGGAACTACAGACGGGTCGGCAGTATAAACCCCATCCACATCATCTTTATAAATTATGCATCTGTCAGCCTTTAAGGCAGATGCCAGTGCCACAGCAGTGATATCCGAACCGCCCCTTCCGAGTGTTGTAACATCACCTTTTTCACTTATCCCCTGAAATCCTGCAACTATTGGTGTAATCCCTTTTTTAATCGCATCTTTCAGCCTCTCGGCAGTAATTTTTTTTATCCTTGCACGGTAATGGAATGAATCAGTAATAATGCCAACCTGCCTCCCTGTAAAGGATATAGCCTTGTGTCCCATAGACTGGATTGCCATTGCCAACAGCGATGCAGATATCCTCTCACCACTGGAGAGAAGAAGGTCAAGTTCCCTCTGACTCGGCTCACCTGAAACCTGATGAGCCATTTTTAATAGCCTGTCCGTTTCACCTGCCATTGCAGAGACCACAACAACCACATGGTTGCCTGAATTGCAGGCATCCACAACCTTCTTCGCAACTTCACGAATCTTATCTATATTTCCTACAGATGTCCCGCCGTATTTATAAACCAATAGTGCCATATTATAAGTTAAGGAGTGTGGAGTTAGGGAGTTAGGGAGTTTTTAAATTCTTGAACTCCTCAACTCTTTAACTCATAAACTCATTAATCCCATTGTCTCGTTGACCTCTGCCAGAGTCTGCTGGGCTATCTTTCTTGCTTTCTTTGAACCCTCATGGATTATCTCATTAATCTTTTTTGGATTTCCTGCAAGCTCTTTCCTCTTTTCATAAATAGGTTTCATATAGTCATTCAGATTTCTCGCCATCATCAATTTGCAGTCTGTGCATCCAATACCTGCTGTAGTGCAGCCTTTATATACTTCTGAAACTTCTTTTGCAGATGAAAATATCTTGTGAAATGCAAATACAGTACAAACCTCTGGATTCCCAGGGTCGTTCCTTTTTACCCTCTGAGGGTCTGTTATCATTGTCCTCGCCTTTTTCACTACAACATCAGGCGGGTCGGACAGAAAAATTGCATTCCCATAGCTCTTGCTCATCTTCCTGTTATCAAGTCCCGGCAGTTTTGGCACTTCAGAAATGAGAGACTCAGGCTCAATAAAGACCTCCTTTTTATATATAAAATGGAATCTTCTCACAATCTCCCTCGTCAATTCAAGATGGGGAAGCTGGTCAATGCCTACAGGGACACAATTAGCTTTATATATTATAATATCCGCTGCCTGAAGAATCGGATAACCGAGAAATCCATAGGTAGTCAAATCCCTATCCTTTATCTCCTGCTGTTTCTCCTTATAAGTTGGATTCCTCTCAAGCCAAGGGACAGGGGTTATCATTGAGAGCAGGAGATGCAAAACTGCATGTTCAGGGATAAGAGATTGTAAAAATATGGTACCCTTTTCTGGGTTTATCCCGGAAGCAAGCCAATCAACTGCCACATTAAATATGTTATCCTTTATCTCACGGGTATCTTCATAGGATGTGCTTAAGGCGTGCCAGTCTGCAATAAAATAAAAGCAGTCATATTTATCCTGCAATCTCTTCCAGTTTTCCAATGCACCGAGGAGGTTGCCAAGATGAAGCCTCCCCGAAGGCTGCATACCGCTTAAAACTCTTTTCTTTTCCATACCCATCCTTATTTAGCCACAGAGACATGGAGGCACAGAGAACATATAAAATATATTTTAAAAAGTTTTTTAACTTCTGTGTCTCTGTGACCTCTATGGCTAATTTTTATTTTTTTAAATCGGCCTTCCAAGAAGTATATGTATGACCATGCCGATAATAGGCACAATTGTTCTATCTATTGCACTGCTTGCTATAAGGATAAGCAATATTATGAAGCCATACGGTTCTATTTGACTATACTTAATAGCCTGCTTCTGCGGCAGGATTCCAACCAATATTCTCCCTCCATCCAGCGGTGGAAGCGGAATAATATTAAATATTGCAAGTCCTACATTTATTGCAACACTGTAATATACCATAAGTCCTATAGGGTCAATAACCATTAAAAGGTATTTGTTATCAGAGACAGGCATCTTTATTATCCATCGGTAGATAACAGCACTGATAACCCCGATTATCAAATTTATTCCAGGACCAGCCATTGCTACCCACATCATGTCCTTCCTCGGATTTTTCAGATTACGGGGGTCAATAGGGACAGGCTTTGCCCACCCTATCATCCTTGTCATAATAAATACAAGAGTTCCAACCAAATCAAGGTGGCTTATAGGATTTAATGTCAATCTCCCTGCAAGCCTTGCGGTATGGTCACCAAGCTTATCCGCTACGAATCCATGAGCAACCTCGTGAAAAGTAATTGCTACAAGCATGGGAATAGCTAATACTGATATTAATTGTATTATAGAATTTATATCATGCATAAAATTTATTTCTAAAAATAAAAACCCAACACCTATTCCTCTTTGATGATATCCTTTGGCAGCTCAATCCCGTAGAAATATGTGCGAGGTTTACCACTAAAACCGCATCAACAATATATATTCTACCAAAAATATATATCAAAAAAATGAAATAAACAATCAAAAAATATAAGGACAGCCTCTCTATTGACAACGAAAAAATAAGGATTATATTAGAAATATAGACACAACTCAAAGGCTCTTAATTAAATAAAAGGAGGTGATAATCATGACGCTCAAAGAGGTAATGAAAAAGGATATTGTGACAATAACGCCTAATATGTCTGTGAGAGAAGCTGCAAAGAAGATGAAAGATGAGAAGATTGGATGTCTTTTAGTAACAGAGAATGACAGTTTGAGAGGCATTCTGACCGACAGAGATATTGTATGCACGGTTGTAGCCAATGGAAAAGACCCCAATTACACCATGGTAAAAGATATAATGAATGGTGATGTTGTCTATACAAGCCCAGATACAGATATTTTTGAGGCGTTCAAGATTATGGCAGGGCACAAGATTAGAAGGCTACCGCTTAAATTTGATGGAAGGCTGGAAGGGATAGTTTCTATATCCGACCTTGCCCCTATCTTAAAGAGAGAAATGGATGACTTCTTCCATGTAGAGGAGATTTATCACCATTAGATTTTGGGGTAAAATCTTAAAAGGGCCTTTGAGCAGTATTAATCATACTTTTTACCTTTATAATCCTTCTTCTTTTAAGTTAAATTATGAGTATATGAATGCAATTGAATGGTTTGAGACACAGATGGAAAAGAGAGAATGGTCAATAGAGTTTAACAATTGTATCCCTTTTCCAGTTTATATCATCTCGCCTCGGATAATCTATATTATAATGAAGCCCTCTGCTCTCCTTTCTCATCATAGCACACTGGATAATGAGGTCAGCGATTGTAGCAATATTTCTTAGCTCAATGAGGTCGCTCGTGATTATAAAATTCCAGTAGTATTCCTTTATCTCATCAATGAGAATATCTATCCTCCTCTTTGCACGGTTGAGCCTTTTATTTGACCTGACAATGCCTACATAATTCCACATCGTCCTCCTGATTTCATCCCAGTTATTTGATACAACTACTGATTCATCACTGTCAACAGCATTTCCTATATTCCATGGAGGGATTGAGATATCTTCGGAGGGGGTTTTCCTCAGTTCCTCAATAGCCATCTCAGATGATCTGTGGGCAAATACGAGTGCCTCAAGGAGGGAATTACTTGCCAGCCTGTTTGCTCCATGGACATTTGTGCAGGCAACCTCTCCTGCTGAATAAAGCCTTTTTATATTTGTCCTGCCGTGAAGGTCAGTTACAACCCCTCCGCATGTATAGTGTGCGGCAGGGACTACAGGAATCGGGAATTTTGTTATGTCCATGCCAAGTGAAAGGCATTTTTTATATATTGTCGGGAATCTCTCCCTTACCCGATAACCTTCTAAATGGGTGGCATCAAGGTATACACAGTCATCCCCACTCTTTTTCATCTCATAGTCTATTGCCCTTGCAACCACATCCCTCGGTGCGAGACAGCCCATTGGATGATATTTTTCCATGAATGTACTTCCGTCCTTTAGCTTGAGAATACCCCCTTCACCGCGGACAGCTTCAGAGATTAGAAATGATTTTGCCTCAGGATGATAAAGGCAGGTTGGGTGAAACTGGATGAATTCCATATTCGCAATTTTTGCACCTGCCCTGTAGGCCATTGCAATGCCGTCACCTGTAGCTATGTCAGGGTTTGATGTATAGAGATATACCTTTCCTGCACCGCCAGTGGCAAGAAAGGTAATCTTTGATAGAAAACTTATTACCTCCCCTTTATTTTTATCCAAAGCATATGCCCCTATGACTGCATCTTCATAACTCCCCATTTTAATATTTTTGTCCAATTTCCATTTTGTGATGAGGTCTATTGCAATATGGTTTTCATATATTTTTATGTTTTCATTTTTCCTTACTGCCTCTGTGAGTGATCTTTCTATCTCTGCACCAGTGAAATCCGCTGCGTGAACTATCCTCCTTTTTGAATGTCCTCCCTCCTTTCCAAGTGCTAAGACATCACCATTATCTTTCCTGAATGAAAATTTTGTACCGAGCTCCATTAATTCTTTTACCCTCTCCGGTCCATTCTCAACCAGTAGTTTTACAGCCTCTTCATTGCAAAGCCCTGCTCCCGCCTCAATTGTATCTTTGATATGGAGCTCATAGGAATCATCCTCAGCCATAACAGATGCAATTCCCCCCTGTGCATATTTTGTGCTTGATTCTTCGCAGTTTCTTTTTGTAACAATGGCAACGCTTCCGTATTTACATATCTTAAGTGCAAGCGATAATCCTGCAATACCACTGCCGATTACCAAAAAATCTGACTTTGTTTCCATAAAATCTATAATAACAGAGAGGCTTATTCATTTTCAATTTGAAATTATTGAAATTATCTGATTAAATAAGCGATAGTTCTTAGTGTCAGTTAAGGAAGTTATTACTAACACTAATTACTGACACTAACACTGCTATAATTGATTTTTATTTATATGGGTATTTTAATTGTTGATGATTCGGTTGATAATCGCGTTCTTTTTAAATATATTCTTGAGAATGCAGGACATACAAAGGTGTTGACTGCAGGGTCGGCAAGTGATGCCTTTAAGATTCTCGGAATGGAGGACTCATTGGGGGCAGATACTATTATTGATTTAATATTAATGGATATTACGATGCCTGAGGTAGATGGTATTGAGGCATGTCGTCGGATTAAATCAGTAGAAAGGCTTAGGGATATTCCAATTATAATGGTAACAGCAAAGACAGAAGAGAGTGACCTTGAGGCCGCATTTTCTGCCGGTGCAATGGATTATATAACAAAGCCATTAAGGAGTATAGAATTATTGGTTCGTTCACGGTCGGCACTCAATCTGAAAAAAGAGATTGACCGCCGTAAAAATCGTGAACAGGAATTGCTTAACCTGAATAAGGAACTGAAGAATTCTTTAGAGACTATTAAAACACTGCGGGGGTTTATACCCATCTGTGCAAATTGCAAGAAAATCCGCGATGATAAGGGTTATTGGAATCAAATAGAATTGTATATACAGAAGCACTCAGATGCCGAGTTTAGTCACGGTATATGTCCTGAATGTGCAAAAAAGTTATATCCCGAGCTTTACAAAAAGACTTAAAAAATATTTGACAATACTTGTTTTTCTCTGTTAACATCAAAAAATTATTGAACCCGCTCAAGATATGAGTGAAAATGATAAGAGGAAAGGCAAGTTTGAGAATCTAAAGGATTTATATCTCGTATCTTCAATAGGGGTTCAGCTGGTAGTTTCAATATTTATAGGGCTTGCCTTTGGCATTTATCTGGATAGTAAAATCGGCACAAGCCCGCTTTTTACTATCATCTTTCTTTTATTTGGCATGGTGGCAGGATTTATGAACATCTTCAGGGCTTCAAAAGGTTATAAGGATAACAGTAATGATGAATAGCGTATTATTAGGTGTTTTATTGGGTGCAACCATTTGTATAATGAATATAAAGTGGCTGAGATTTTTTGTGAATGGCATCCTTCTTAATATGAAGAATATAAAGGGTGCGCAGAGGCTGACATATATATCATTTATTTTTCGGTATCTTGTAATTGCCGGCATTCTGTATTTAGCCGTGATAAGCCATGTGGCAGATATGCTTGCAATAGTAACAGGGTTTTCAGCTGCTCTTTTTTCAGTTGTCTTAATATTTTTTATCCAGAGCAAAAGGGGGATAAATATAAATGGAAGAACCACTCCACTATATTAATATACCGGGGTTTGAACATTATCCTCATGTAACCTATACATGGGTTATTATCGTATTGCTGGCAGTTTCATCATTTCTGGTGGGGAGGAGTTTGAAACTCGTCCCTGAAGAGGGGCAGAATTTTTTTGAGGTTGCTGTAGATGGGATTGCTAATTTTATGGATGAGGTTATGGGGCATGAGGGGAGGAGGTATATACCACTTATAGGAACACTTGCCTTTTTTATTCTAACCTCAAATCTTATAGGGCTTATACCGGGCTTTGCATCGCCTACTGCTAATGTAAATACAAATGCCGCTATGGCAGTTACGGTATTTCTTGCATACCATTATATAGGCATCAAGAAACATGGCATTGTAGGGTATCTTAAATTATTTACAGGTCCAATATGGTGGCTGGCTCCTTTAATTTTTCCTATAGAGATTATTGCCCATCTGGCAAGGCCACTTACATTAACATTGAGGCTTTTCGGAAATATCAAAGGTGAGGATATAGTATTACTTATTTTAGCTTCTTTAATCCCTTTACTTATACCTGTGCCGATGATGTTTCTTGCTATATTTACAAGTATAATACAGACAGTTATATTTTCATTGCTTTCAATGTTTTATATTGCAGGTGCATTGGAAGAGCACCACTGATAGTGATTAGTGGTGGAAAGGGATAAATTTTATTAAGAAAGGAGGTAAGAGAATGCAGAAGAAAATTGTAGCGCTATGTTTTGCTATTGTAGCTATTATGCTCATTATAGCCCCATCAGTATTTGCTTCCGAGGGGGTAAGTGATGCCCGGTATGGATATTACAGTTATATTGGTTTAGGGTGTGTTATTGGACTGGCTATTGCGGCCTTTGGCGGTGCGATAGGTCAGGCAATTTCTGTTAATAGTGCCTTAAGCGGTATTGCAAGAAATCCAGGGGCGGCAGGAAAGATAACCACAGGCTTACTTATAGGTCTGGCATTGATTGAGTCACTGGTCATATATACACTGGTTATTGCACTCATCCTGCTCTTTGTAAAGCCGTATGGAATGTAAAATGATTACAGTGTCAGATCTGCTGTGATAAACGGGTCTGACATTGTATCATAATCCCAATATTTATATATCCCTTAATAATGCCATTTAGTGGACTTCTCCTTTCATTACTTAAAATTAGATTATGAAAGCAATGATTCTTGCGGCAGGATACGGAGAGAGGATGAGACCCCTTACCAACAGCATACCAAAACCCCTCCTGCCAATAAATGGCAAGCCAATATTATATTATACCCTTCAGTTGCTCAAGAAAAATAGAATCTCTGAAGTAGTTATAAATCTCCATCATATGCCTGATATGATTATGGGTGCATTTGGAGATGGCTCTTCTTTTGAGATGAAGATTCACTATTCATGCGAGAAGGAGATACTTGGGACTGCGGGTGGGATAAAGGCTGCAGAAGGATTTTTAAAAGACGAGACATTCCTTGTGATTAACAGTGATATACTTGTGGACATAGATATAAACAAGGTAGTAAAATTTCACAGAGCGAAAAAGGCGTTTATCACAATGGTTTTAAGGCAGGATACTGCTGTTGATAGATACGGTGCTATTGAAATTGATTCAGATGGGAGAATAAGGAGATTTCTCGGCAAGCCTGAATATAAAAGGAGCTTGCTTTTGAAAAAAATGATGTTCACAGGGATACATATAGTTGAGCCTGAAATCTTTGATGAGATACCATCTAAAAAATACTGTGGGATAACAGAGGAGATATATCCAAAACTGATAAATAAAAACACTCCTATATATGGATATGAATTCAATGGCTACTGGATTGACATAGGGACACCTGAAAGATATGAGAAGGCAAAGCAATGCAATACTGTTATTTGTGATAATCTGTTTCCTCTGATGGTTGATTAAATTTTTTGTTTTTTTCTTGACATAGATATTAACTTTGTGTAACTTATCAAAGTTTTTAAAAGATGACTTGAATCATAGTTCTAATTTTTTTCTTGACTTAATTTTGAATTTTGTATATTTTTTACTATCGCATTATTTTGGCTCTCAAATAAAGACTTTAGGGGAGGGGTCTTAATGAAGAGTTTCTTGTCTTTTGTATCTTATCTTTTATCTGCACACTGTTATATTAAAAAAGGAGGAATGAAATGGGATTCTTAAGGAAAGGTTTGTTTAAGGGGGTATCTTTTAGATTTACATCTCTCACAGCATGTCTATTTTTATTATTCTTTGCTTCTACACTTATCCTACCGATAAGTCATAATGCATCTCTATCTTTAAAACCGGCATTTGCCACTGAGGCACCAGCACCTGCAGGCGGAGAGGCGGCAAAGGCTGAAGAAGGGAAAAAGGAAGGCGAGAAAAAAGAGGGTGAGAAAGGGTTTACATATCAACCTGCACCTAAACTGAAGGTTGGAGATTATCCAATTGTTAAAGGATTTAACAGCCGTATAGCAGTATGGATAGTAGCACAACTCCACCTATGGTTCGGGGCATTTGTTCTTGCAGTTCCTATTTTTGTTCTTGTTATAGAGGGTGTGGGTATGGCAACGAAGGATGAGAGATATGACCACATGGCACATGAGTTTATTAAGGTCAGCATGACTGCATTCTCACTTACAGCCTCACTCGGAGGATTGCTTACAATAATGTTTGTTTCGTTCTACCCTGATTTCTTTAAATATATGGCATCTATATTCGGGAAGACGATGATAATATATGCCATCCTTTTTTTCGGCGAAAGTTTCTGCCTTTATATATACTACTACGGCTGGGATAGAATGAATAAAGGCTTCAGCAAGTGGGTGCATCTTACAATGGGGCTTATGTTGAATGTCTTTGGTATGACTCTGATGGTTCTATCAAATGTATGGGCTTCATTTATGATGGCACCATCAGGTGTTGACGATGCCGGTGTATTTACAGGAAACATCTGGGAAGCCATAAGAGGTCCATTATGGAATCCTATAAATCTCCACAGGTTTATAGCAAATATTGCCTTTGGCGGTTCTATAGTGGGCGCCTATGCAGCATATAAGTTTTTGAGTGCCAAGACTAATGAGGAAAAGGCTCACTATGACTGGATGGGATATACAGCGAACTTCATAGCTATTTTCGGTTTTTTACCGTTGCCTTTTGCAGGCTACTGGCTCATGAAGGAGGTATATGGCTATAGCCAGCAGATGGGTATAACTGCAATGGGCGGTGCATTTGCATGGCTCTTTATAATTCAGGCCGTTTTAATAGGGTCACTCTTTCTTGGCGCAAACTATTACTTATGGTGCGGTATGGGGAGAATCAAGGGCTCCGAGAGATATACACCTGCAATCAAATATCTTATAGTAGTTATAGTTGGTTGTTTTCTTGTATGGTTTACACCTCACACACTCATAATGACAGCAAAGGAGGTTACGCAGGTAGGGGGGACACACCATCCTGTATTGGGGTCATTAGGCGTTATGTCTGCAAAGAATACTGCAGTTAATATATTGATAGTCTCTACCTTCTTGAGCTTCATGCTTTACAGAAGGAGCAATAAAATCGCAACGGCATCATGGACAAGCACTGGGAATGCCATTCAGGTGGCACTCTTTACCGCCGGTGCTATAAATATTGTCTTCCTTGGAGTATATGGCTATTTTATACCGGCAAATATCAGAATAGGTCTTTCAATCCCACAGGTTATGACAACATTGACTATTATTGTGGTCAGTTCTATATTGGACGGTTTTATGTATAAAGGTGCAAAGTCCACAGGACCTATTGAGTGGGGTAAAATGGGTGCGCGCTCTCAATATGCACTCTTTCTGCTGGCAGTATCCTTTACATGGCTGATGGGCTTGATGGGTTATGTCCGTTCAGCTTTGAGACAGCACTGGCATGTATATACAATATTCAGAGATAATTCAATAGATGCCTTTACACCGACACTTGGATATGCGGCAGGCATTATAACAATAGCAGTTTATATATTTATTGCACTTGTCATTTTTGCATTCTGGATTGCAAACTTCAGTGCGAAGAAACATGCAGAGGCGACAACACATTAAGAAAGTTTAAATTGAGGAATTGACTTGCATAATCTTACCTTATAAAGGAGGGGGGCAAATGAAAGTTTTTATCCGCATCGTAATTTTTAGTATTCTAATATCAATGGCATACTGGGGGTTCTCAAACTATGGTATCCCTCAGGTTATCCCTGAGCTGCCGCCAGTTGAAGAGCAGATAAGCGGCTCTATGACAATGGACCAGTATATTGCCCTCGGTGGAAAAATATTTAATGGAAAAGGGACATGCACACTTTGTCATAACCCTGTCGGTGGAAGGGCGCCTCTTCTTGTTGAGAGCGGTAAAGATGGCGCACCAATAGGCGCAAGGGCGGCGGATAGATTAAAAGACCCACAATATAAGGGTAAGGCAAAGACAGCAGAAGAGTATATACACGAGTCAATGGTTGACCCATCGGCATTTGTTGTAACTGGTTTTGGTAAGCCTGGAACAAATGACACAGTGAGCCCGATGCCCAATATAAATAAGGGTTCAATTGGACTTAATGAGGCAGAGATAGGGGCAGTAATATCATATTTACAGAAGTCAGCAGGTGTTCAGGTTACAGTAAAATTGCCTACGGGTCCTGCGCCAGTAGCAGCAGCAGCGCCGGCAGAGCCTCAGAGTGCAAAAACAGCCGAAGAGGCATTTGGAAAACATGGATGCACAACATGTCACAAAATTCCCGGGATTGAAGAGGCAGGAGATGTAGGTCCTGACCTTACAGGGTTATCTGGAAGGGCAGGAAAGACTGTAAAAGGACTTATTCCAGAACAGTATGTAATGCAGTCAATACTCAACCCCGATGCATTTACTGTAAAGGGTTTTGAGCCCGGCACAATGCCGGCAGATTTAGGTGAGAAGATGACAGCAAAAGAACTTGAGATGATTGTTAAATATTTATTGGAGAAAAAAGGATAACACACAATTGAAGATTGAAGATTGAAAATTGGAGATTTAAAAGAAATATTTGTTAATAGTCAATAGTCAATAATCAATAGTCAATAATTAGGGGGAGGTAGAGAATGAGAAAATTGATTCAGGCAGTTATATTGATTCTGATTTTTTATTTAATATTAAAACTTGGGATTCCTGCATTAGGCTCTTTTCTTCATCATGGGACATGGCCTGTAGTGCCGACAAATCTCATGAGGATATATGTATTTTTTATAATAACAGGTGTTCTTCTGTATCTGACATTTAATGAAGAATCTGCAAAGGAACTTGGCAAACCAATAAAAGAAGTTTATGGAAACCCTGAAAAGGGCGGATTAAGGATGATTGTTATTGCAGTCATTGCACTTTTTGGCGGATATGTTACATATCAGAATGTAAAACCGAGTTTTGAGGCACCGGTGGAATTGAGGTCTATTCACCCTGCCCCCCCTTCATCAGTGGAGATGTGGGGAAAGTCATATAACTTGCTTACACTGACAAACCCATTCAGGGAAGATAAGGCAAATTTTGAGAAGAATGTTAGAGAGGGTGGGATTGTATATTTTAAAAACTGCTTTTACTGTCATGGTGATAAATTAGATGGAAAGGGTCATTACTATAGCGGATTGTCCCCGCTTCCTGCAAACTTTGTTGATGTGGGAACAATAGCACAGCTTCAGGAGTCATTCTTATTCTGGAGAATAGGGACCGGTGGTCCTGGTCTTCCAAAAGAGGGTGCACCATGG
>DNJG01000027.1 GCA_003489165.1 Nitrospinota bacterium
GCAATTATAATATTTTTCGGGATATAGTGATTATCAAGGTGAGTAACCAATTTATTTCTATCAATCTTTTCTATTGATTCATGATTTCCAAGGATGGAGCGTCCAAGCGGATGGGATGACCATACACTCTGATAGAGGAGGTCGTATATATAATCTGCCGGGTTATCTTCTACAAACTTAAACTCTTCTAATATTACCTGTCTTTCTTTATCTATATCTGCAGGTTTAAGAGTAGAATTTAATAGTATGTCTGAAAGGAGGTCAATGGCAACCGGCAGGTGTTCATCCAGAACCTTTGCTGAGTAGCATGTATATTCCCTGCTTGTAAAGGCATCTATCTGACCGCCGATGGAGTCCATCTCAAAGGCAATCTGCCTGGCACTTCTCTTCTCTGTACCTTTAAAAGCAAGATGTTCAAGGAAGTGAGAAATTCCGCTGTTTATATCTTCCTCATCCCTTGAACCGCTGTTTATCCAAATACCAATTGAAACCGATCTTAAATACGGTATCTTCTCTGTAACAATCCTTATGCCATTATGTAGAACTGCCTTTTGATACAGCCCTTCCGTAATCCTTTTCTCCACCATCCCCCTCACGCAGTGCATCTTTCCTGCTGAGCCTTATCTTCCCCTGCCTGTCTATCTCTAACACTTTAACCAGAATCTCCTCTCCCTCTTTTACCTCATCATAAACATTTGTTACACGGCGGTCTGCAAGCTGGGATATATGGACAAGTCCGTCTGTTCCTGGAAGTATTTCAACAAAGGCGCCGAAATCCATAATCTTCCTGACCTTTCCCATATATATCTTTCCAACCTCTGCCTCCTGTGTTAATTCCTTGATTATGTCTATCGCCTTTTTAGCGGCATTTTCATCAGGAGAGGCAATGGATATTGTCCCATCATCCTTGATATCAATATTGACGCCTGTTTTTTCAACAATACTCCTTATAACCTTTCCTCCAGGCCCAATAACATCTCTGACCTTATCGCTCTTTATCTGTATTATAGTAATCCTCGGGGCATAGGCTGACAGGTTTGATTTTGACTGGGATATAACCTTCTCCATCTCTCTTAAGACATGAAGCCTCCCCTCTTTTGCCTGCTCCAACGCAGCCTCCATAATCTCCTTTGTAACTCCTGTCATCTTTATATCCATCTGTATGGCAGTAATTCCAGAAGTGGTTCCTGCTACTTTAAAATCCATATCACCGAGATGGTCTTCCATTCCAAGTATATCGGAGAGTATTCCTACTTTGTCGCCTTCATGTATGAGTCCCATGGCTATGCCTGCTACAGGCGATTTAATAGGAACACCGGCATCCATCAACGCAAGTGAGGCACCGCATACGGTAGCCATTGACGATGAACCGTTAGACTCTAAGATGTCAGAGACAATCCTGATTGTATATGGAAATTCATCTTCTGATGGCAACACCTGAAGGACTGCCCTTTCAGCCAATGCACCATGTCCTATCTCTCTTCTTCCAGGACCGCCCATGAATTTTACCTCCCCTACAGAAAATGAAGGGAAGTTGTAGTGAAGCATAAACTTTTTTGTTTTCTTACCCTCTAAATTATCAAGCCTCTGTTCGTCAACTGATGTGCCGAGGGTTGTAACAACAAGTGCCTGAGTTTCACCGCGTGTAAAGAGTGCGGAGCCGTGAGTTCTTGGCAATACACCAATCTTTATATTAATAGGCCTTATGTCTTTTAAACCCCTCCCGTCAGCCCTGATTCCCTTCTCAAGTATAAGCCTTCTGACTGTCTCACTCTCTAAATTTTCAAATGCCTTCTTTATTTCGTTTTCAAACTCCTTGTTTTCTTCATTCCCTTTTAATTTTTCAATCGTATTTTTCAGTATCTCATCTATCCTTGTTTGTCTGCCCTGCTTTTCCTTTATTACTACCGCCTCTTCAAGCCTTTTGCCTGCAAATTCCTTTACCTTGCTAAAGGTATCAGATTTTCCATGTGAGGCTTCATGATGTTTAATCTTTTCATTAGCTGTATTTTTACTCAGCTCCAATTGAATACCGACAATCTTTTTAATCTCTTCATGACCAACGGCAAGGGCATCAACAATTACATTCTCAGGAACCTCCTTTGCCCCACCCTCAACCATCATTATGGATTCTTTTGTCCCGGCAATAACTATATTGATATCACTTTTATCAATCTCTTCATAGGATGGATTTAATATGAACTCCCCATCAATCCTTCCAACCCTCACCGCCCCTACAGGGCTTAGTAATGGTATATCTGAAACAGATAACGCTGCAGAAGCGCCTATTATAGATAAGATGTCAGGGTCATATTTCTGGTCGGAAGAAAGGACAAGGCATATTACCTGCACTTCATGTGTAAAGCCTTCCGGGAAAAGGGGACGCAGCGGTCTGTCTATAAGCCTTGAGGCAAGAACTTCCCTTTCAGATGGCTTCCCCTCTCTCTTAAAAAATCCGCCAGGTATTTTACCTGCGGCATAAAACTTTTCTCTGTAATCTACTGTTAATGGCAGGAAATCAGCCCCTTCAAGAGGGTCTTTAGATGCTACTGCTGTTGCAATTACAACCGTATCGCCATATTTAACCAATACAGAACCATTCGCCTGTCTGGCAACCTCTCCTGTTTCAATTGAGAGCCTGTTGCCGTTTATACTCATCTCTACCTTCTGAAAACCCAATATAACCTCCTTTTTTCTATTAAAGATTGACTATTGAAAATTGATTATTGAAGGAATATTTTTTCAATCTTCAATCGTCAATTATTTCCTGATTCCGAGGGCGTCTATAACCTTTTTATATCTCTCAATATTCTTTGTCTTGAGATAATCAAGAAGCCTTCTTCTCTGACTGACGAATTTTAAGAGCCCCCTCCTTGAGTGATGATCCTTCTTATGAACCTTAAAATGTTCGGTCAGGTAGCTAATCTTTTCACTTAAGATAGCAATCTGAACCTCAGATGAACCAGTATCTTTTTCATGAAGCCTGAACTTCTCTATTAATTTGTTTTTATCCTCTTTTTCTAATGCCATCTACCCTCCCTAAAAAGCCATGATTATCAGCTGATAGCTAACTGCTAATTGTTATCTTTTTTTTATAACACAACAAGTTTACCTTGTAAAGTATTTAATGTATTTTATTCAAAGGAATCAATACATCATTAAGTCTTCCATCTTTATATAACACACTTAAATCCTCAAGTGGAACAGCGTCAGTCAGCTTAAAGTCTCCTATGCCTGTCCTCTGTAATTCAACAAGGTGTCCATTACATCCCAGTTCATCACCTATCTGCTCACAGAGTGTCCTTATATATGTCCCCGGGGATGACTCCACTTCAAATTTTATAACCTCATTATTTGCAGCAATAAGTTTTAAATAATATATATGAATTTTTCTTGCCTTTCGCTCTACTACAACACCTCTCCTTGCCAATTTATAAAGCCTCTCCCCCTTATATTTTAGTGCAGAATACATTGGCGGCACCTGTTCAATATCTCCGGTAAATTTCAAAAATGCCTTCGTAACCTTTTCTTCATCAATTGAACAATTACTGCATAGAGCAACTACAGAGCCTGTTATATCCTGAGTATCTGTCTTTTTCCCCAATCCCATATCTGCAACATATGTCTTCCTGCATCTGGTGAGAAGACCTGCAATACTTGTAGCCTTGCCAATGCATATGAGAAGAACACCTGTGGCTATCGGGTCCAAAGTGCCCGTATGCCCCACCCTCTTTTCTCCTATAATTCTCCTCACTACAGAAACAACATCATGCGATGTCATCCCCTTCGGTTTATTAATATTCAAAATGCCATCCATATGCAATTGATAATTGAAAATTGAAGATTGACTATATAAAAATTAAGGAATTTACATCAATTTTAAATCTTCATTCTTCAATTCTTCCAGTATCCTCGCTATTTTCTCTCCATGTTCAATTGAAGTATCAAGTCTAAAAATAATCTCTGGTATAAACTTCAGTCTCATCCTTTTTCTCAACTCACTTCTTATGAAACCAGAGGCACTCTCAAGCCCTTTAATTGTTTTTTTCTTCTCCTCTTCACTACCCATAACACTTACAAATATCTTGGCATTCCTGAGGTCGTCTGAAAGCTCAACCCTTGTAAGTGTAGCAAAACCTATCCGCGGGTCTTTTATCTCACCCATAAGCATCTGAGAAATTTCCTCCCGCATTACCTCTTTTACTCTATCAGATCTTTTGAATCTCATATATAAAATGAATAAACAGAATTCAGGAGTCAGAATAAAATCAGTTTTTCTTCTGGATTCCAACTACTTTGTTTTATTCGTGTAATTTGTCCATTAGTGAGATTCGTGTTCTGAATTTTAATCTGTGTAATTTGTGGTTACAGTTTTTTGGCAATCTTTTCCAGAGAGAACGGCTCAATAATATCGCCTACTTTTATATCCTGAAACTTCTCTATCCCGATTCCGCACTCATATCCTGCCTGAACCTCTTTCACATCATCCTTAAATCTCCTCAGTGAGCCTATTTTCCCCTGATATACAATTACATTATCCCTTATCAATTTTGCATCAACATTCCTCTGTATTATCCCATCCAATACAAAACAGCCTGCTATAACTCCCATCTTAGGAATACTGAATATTTGTCTTACCTCAGCCTTCCCCATAACTTTTTCTACAACTGTCGGCTCCAACAAGCCTTCCAGTCCAGCTTTCACATCTGCAATTGCATTATAAATTATAGTATATAATTTTAATTCTACCTGCTCTTTTGCCGCCAATTCAGACGCCTTATCGGTTGGCCTTACATTGAATCCTATTATTACCGCATTTGACGCAGCAGCAAGCATAACATCGGTCTCTGTAATTCCGCCTACAGCACAATGAATCACCCTTATCTTCACATCCTTATTCCCAAGCTTTTCAAATGAATCGGTAAGTGCCTGAATAGACCCGTGGACATCCGCCTTAATAACAAGATTTAGTTCTCTTACCACTCCCTCATTTATCTGCTTATATATGTCCTCAAGAGTTACCCTCGTCCTTGTTCCAAGCCCTTCCTCTCTCTGCTTATGTGTTCTTAATAATGCAATCTGCCTCGCCTTTCTCTCATCAGAGGCAACCATAAAGGAATCTCCTGCCTGCGGAACACCCGACAGTCCCAAAACTTCCACAGGTGTTGATGGTCCCGCCTCCTTAACCTTCATTCCCAGGTCATTGATCATTGCCCTTACTTTTCCAAAATGATGACCTGCTATAATAGGGTCACCAGCCCTAAGAGTCCCCTTTTGTATAAGAACTGTAGCAACAGGTCCTCTCCCTTTGTCTAATTTAGATTCAACGACTACCCCTTTTGCCGCCTTTAAAGGGTTTGCCTTAAGCTCCATAATTTCAGCCTGCAGGAGTATCATCTCCAAGAGGTCTTCAATCCCCATCTTCTTCTTGGCAGAAACACTTACATATATTGTCTTTCCTCCCCACTCCTCTGGAAGGAGATGCGGATTTACCTTTGCAAGGTCCTGCTTAATCTTGTCAGGATTTGCACCCGGCTTATCAATTTTATTAATAGCTACTATCATCGGAACACCTGCCGCCTCTGCATGATTTATTGCCTCAATGGTCTGAGGCATGACACCATCATCTGCCGCAACAACAAGGACTACAATATCTGTAACCTGAGCCCCCCTTGCCCTCATGGCAGTAAATGCCTCATGACCGGGTGTATCGAGAAATACTATCCTTCCTTTTTCAACCTCTACCTCATAAGCACCAATATGCTGTGTTATGCCCCCTGATTCCTTTGCAACCACATTTGTCTGTCTTATGGCATCAAGCAGGGATGTCTTGCCGTGGTCAACATGACCCATTATTGTAACTACAGGTGTACGTAGAACCAGCCCTTCCGTATCAACTTCTTCTTCCTCAATTATTTCCTCTTTCTCTGTGCCTACAATCTCAGTCTCAATACCGAACTTCTTTGCTACAGATAGCGCAGCCCCCGGGTCTATAACCTGATTTATTGTGGACATTATGCCAATTTCCATCAACTTTTTTATAACATCACTGGATGGCACACCCATTTTTTCAGAGAGTTCTTTAACTGTTATAGCCTCACCTATCAAGATCTTACCCTTTTCCTCAGGTTCAACCGGCTTGGCGACCTCTACCATCTTTGGCTTTTCTACCGGTTTCTCTATTGGTTTTTTTGCTGGTTTTGTTTCAGGAAGTGGTTTAACCTCTGCCTTCGGTTCTTCTTTTTTAACCGGGGGATGCGGCTCTTTTGGTTTTTTCTCTGCTACTGCTGGCTTTTTAGGGGATGTAAATATCTTTTTTACAAGAGCGGCAGTCTCTTCATCAACAGAGCTTGAGTGAGACTTTACAATTATCTCCTCCTTTTTGAGCAGTTCTATCAATTCCTTGCTCGTTATACCAAACTGATTTGCTAATTCATATACCCTTATATTTGCCAGAGAAACCACCCCCTATTCATTATTTCCTTCTTCCTTCCTATCAACGACTGAATCCTCTTTTTCAACTGTCGCCTCGCTTTCTTCCGTCATAATTTTTCCTTCTTCCAATTCCTTTTTATATTCACTCTCGCTCTTTATATCTATCTTCCAATGCAAAAGTTTTACAGCTAATTTTACATTCTGCCCTTTCCTTCCTATAGCCAGTGATAACTGGTCATCAGCTACAATAACCTTTATGGATTTATCAGTTGCATTTACATTAACACTTGAAACCTTTGCAGGACTGAGGGCATTCTTGACATATATCGCCGGGTCATCAGACCATTCAATTATATCTATCTTTTCGCCCCTAAGCTCCTGAACAATTGACTGGACACGAATACCCCTCATACCCACACATGCCCCGACCGCATCAACATCCTTTTTATTAGAAAAAACAGATACCTTTGACCTGCCGCTTGGGTCTCTTGCGGCACCTTTTATTTCTACAATACCTTCGGCTATCTCGGGGACCTCCATCTCAAAGAGCTTAATAATCAATCCAGGGTGAGTCCTTGACAGAATAATCTGCGGTCCCCTCGTATTTTTCTTAACATCTATGACATAAGCCATTATTCTGTCACCCCTTTTAAAACTTTCCCTGAAAGACTGCTCCCTTTTATAAATAATACCCTCTGTCTTTCCGATATCTACAATTATATCGCCCCTGTCTTCTCTCGTAACAGTTGCGCTTATTATATTCCCCTTTTTATCTCTATAACCATCAAATACTGTCTCTTTCTCAGCATCTCTGACCTTTTGAAGAATTACTTGCTTTGCCGCCTGGGCTGCAATCCTCCCCAAATCTCCGACACTGCATGGAATCATCACCATGTCATCCAGCTTGGCATCTTCCTTTATCTTAACTGCATCTTTCAATAAGATTTCATTTTCAGCTTCTGATACCTTCTCAACAACCTTTTTGCCGGCAAACAGCTCAATCCCGCCTGTCTTCTCATTAATAATAACCTCTAAATTTTCAGCAAAATTCAGCCTTTTCTTAAATGCTGAGATAACAGCAGCCTTTACGGCTTCTATTAGTTTTCCCCTGTCTATTCCTTTTTCTTTTTCTATCTGATTTATTATATTAATTAAATCTAAACCCATTTTAAACCCCTCTTTAACATTAAAACTCAAACATTAGATTAGCCTTTGATATATCCTTGTAATTAACCTTTATTATCTCTTTACCATCTTTTTCCTCAATTGATATAGCATCGCCTTCCACATCAATAATTTTTCCGACTAAATTCTTTTTATTATTGACTGGAGAATATAAATATATTTTTGCCAGCTTTTCTCTAAACCTCTCATAATCTTTCAACTTTTTTAATGGCCTCTCAATGCCAGGCGACGAGACTTCAAGTGTATAAGAATGAGGGATTATATCCTCCACATCCAATAATTTTTCTATCTGATAGCTGATATTCTGGCAATCATCAATCTTAACGCCTCCATCCTTATCAATGAATATCCTCAGATACCATGCCTTCCCCTCTTTCCTATATTCAACATCAACCAGCTCCATCTTTTCCGACTCAACCAAAGGCTTGACCAGATTCTCAACTGCCATTGTCACATCAACCCGCTGCATCTATTCTCCAAATAAAAAAAGTGGGTACCTTTTTCGAGTAAACCCACTTTATAGTAGAAACTCTAATTCAGCTTGAATTCAGTGTATTTTTTTATGTCTTCATACTGAATGATTTGTAAATTAGCACAGTTATTTTGCAATTGCAAGTCATTTCACATGGAAAATGTATGATAGCTAATATTTATGGACTTTTTCCTGGACAATTATTTCTCTTTAAGTATAATACTTCCCAATAGAAAATAACTTCTCATGAAGAATAATCCACCAGCCTCGGGTAAAAAATAGGTCTGCTTTTTACTAGGAGAAAAAATATGCTGACAAGAGTTTCTTTTTTTGTTTTAACTTTTTTTGCGGTTATTCTTCAGCCAGCTATTTCTTTTTCAGATACAACCTCCGATATAAATAGCTTGCTTGACAGAGAGTGTATAAACTTAAAGAAGGAAAAACTCTCTAATTTTATATTAACCGGCTTCTCTTCCGATTTACAGAAAGGGCTTGACCCTGACCTTTTTAAAATTATGGAGGGTGTTATTAAGAGGACTGATTTTGACGGAATATCGGAGGAAAAGACATTTGAAATAATAAAATTAGTTTACGGGGCATTTAAAAAGGGGGCATCTCTGGAATATCTTGACCAGATATTTGATGTGGCATATTCAAAGGATATTAGTGTAGACCAGCTATTTGCCGCAGCAAATGCTTTAAAAGAATTTTACAACTCAGATGTCCCTCAGGATATATATGAGGAATTTGTGTATCACTCTATAGAGGAGAAATGGGACCCTTCTGTAATGCCAACACTTACAAGGGGGCTGATATATGGTGTTGATAGGGGTCTTACGGCTCAGAAGGTGGCTCTTGCAATAATTATAGATGTTGACCAGAATGGACTTAAGAAGAAGAGTGCTGATGAACTGGTGCTGGATGCAATAAAGTTTGTCAGGGGGAAGGAGCCAGAGAAGTGGAAGCCCATGAAAGATGTAGAAAGGGAGTTGATGATGAAGCTGGTGAAAAAGGATGAATTAGAAAAATTGAGGCAGGATGCTGAGGCAAAGAAGACACAGAAAGAGTTAGAGGGGCAAACGACAGAAGAGGACTTAAATAAGAGGCTTGATGAAAAAAAGAGAAAAATTACTGAAGATGAGAAAAGAATTGCGATGGAGTTGGCTGAGGTTGAGAAAAGAAATTATGAAGAGATTATGAAATATGAGCTTGAGCAGGAGAAAATGAGAAAGAGGGAGGATGAGGAAAAACTTAAATTTGAACAGGAAAGACAGAGGCTGAGCTATCTCCAACAGGAGGCAGAAAGGAAAAAACTGACTGAGGAGGTCTTAAAATATCAGAGAGAGCAGGAAGAGATGAAGAAAAGACTTGAAGATGAAAATAGAAAACTAAAGGCTGAAAGAGACAGGATTACAAAGGAAGCTGAAACCAAAAGGAAAAAGAATCTGGAAATGGTAACAAAATATCAGGATGAGCAGGAGAATATAAAAGACAGGTTTGAAAAAGAGAAAATGGTGTTTGCAAAGGAAAAGGAGAAGATTGCAATAGAGATAGAAAAGATGGTAAAAGCCTATCAAAATGAAATTTCTAAATACCAAAAAGAGGAATCTGAAGTTGACAGAATGGTAAAAGAGCAGACAAAGGAAATAGAGAGGGAAAAAGAAAGAAAAAACAGGGAGAGGGAGGAAAAGAGGAAAAAAGAGCTTACCATAATGGAGCAGAAGGTTGCTGAATATGGCAAGAGGGGAAACCTTGATATTGATAGACTATTTACTGCAATAGATAAACACATTGGAATACCCTATAGATTTGGAGGCGATTCAGAAAATGGAATTGACTGCTCTGCATTTACAAGAAGGGTATACAGAGAACAGGGTATAGAACTCCCCAGAGTCAGTTATGAACAGGCAAGGATTGGAAGGGGTGTAGGGGGTAGCTCCTTGCAGCCCGGGGATTTGGTATTTTTCAATACATCTCTCGTGGGAAGCATTTCTCATGTAGGTGTTTACATTGATAATAATACATTTGCCCATGCAAGCAGCAGCCAGGGTGTAACAAAAAGCAATTTAAGACAGAAATATTTTTCAAAGAGATATGTAAGGGCAAATAGGATTATGGGGGAATAGAAATATGATAAAGTTCATATTCGTTTTATAATAATTGAATTATAAATAGTGCTATGATATTCATCCGATACAAAATTGTCCTTTTAATTCTCACAATTATTTTCATATCTAACTTTAATATTTCCCCTGCATATTCAAATGATGANNCTTAAGATAGATAGAGGCATTAACAACCCTCTTGATATAGCTACAGATTTAAACAATATCGGTGCCGCCTATAATTCATCCGGCTCACACGAAAAGGCAATTCCATATCTTGAAGATGCATTAAAAATATTCAGGAAACTCAACAAAATGGATAGCATTTCAGTTGGTCTAAACAACTTAGGCGAGGTTTACCGAACTCTCAGAATTTATGAAAAGGCTCTTTCCCTTTATGAAGAGGCATTGAAGATAGACAGAGGTCTGAATCTCCCTCAGAATATTGCAATAAGGCTGAATAACATAGGTGTTGTATATACCTCAATCAACCAATATGAGAAGGCACTTTACTGTTTTGAGGAGTCACTGAAGATAAGAAGAGAATTAAATATACCGCAGGATATAATCCAAAGCCTAAATAACATTGGCAGTGTTTATGAATCTCTTGGCCAGAGAGATAAGGCACTTTCCTGTTATGAAGAGTCTCTTAAGATAAGCAGGGAACTTGATATTCCAAAAAATACAACTTGAGACTGCAGAAATAATCCTGTTTTGTCATTCTTCTTTATGCCATTCTTTCGGCAGACGGCATATATCTCTTTACAATATCTTCTGACTCCGAGAGATGTGAGATTATGAGTAAATCTTTAGCCTTGTCAAGTTTAATATCAACAAGTGAACCTTGATGCAGGTTTAGATATTTTGCATACTCATCAGGAATCTGAACCCCCAATCCCTTTTCCAGTTTTACAATATTCTCTTTCATAATTTCACCTCCATAAAAACAGTAAGAAGTAGGCAGTATGCGGTATGCAGTAGAGATATTTTTTTACTGCTTACTCCTTACTACTTACTGCCTACTAAGTATTTCTATCATCTCCTTATGTATTAGTCCATTCGTTGCAAGCATCTCACCTTTATAAATACTGAACTCACCGCCTTTGAAATCTGTTATCATACCGCCTGCCTCTTTTACAATAAGGCTTGATGCCGCCATATCCCACGGGTAAAGCTTCAATTCCCAGAACCCATCAAATCTACCTGCTGCCAGATAGCATAAATCAAGGACTGCCGAGCCGGGTCTTCTTATTGCCTGTGCCCTTACTGCAAAGTTGCAAAAATGATTAAGATTATTTTCTTTGCTATCTCTTATATCGTATGGAAAACCTGTAGCGAGGAGACTTTTATTAATATCAGCAATCTTTGAAACCCCTATCCTTTTCTCATTCAGATATGCCCCCTTCCCTTTTACACTTGTAAAAAGCTCATCAAGCATAGGATTATAAACAGCACCAGCAACAATCTCACCGTCTATTTCCAATCCAATAGATGCACAGAAACATGGATAGCTATGGGCATAGTTGGTAGTCCCATCAAGAGGGTCAATTATCCATTTGTATTTTCCCTCCATCTGTCCCCCCTTTGTAAGGGGGGAATGTGAGGGGGGTAGACCTTTAACACTTCCCGCCTCCTCAGTCAATATCTCATGCTCAGGATAATCTCTTTTTATAATATCAATAATCGCCTTCTCACACTGATAATCAACCTCAGTTACAAGATTTATCTCCCCTTTATGCTCAATCTTAAAATTTTCCCCAAATCTCTCCCTCTGTATCCTCCCTGCCTCTTTCGCAGCCTCTATCGCAATTTTCAGAAAATTTTTAAGTTCAAGGAGCATAATAAATCACACTTTATCTAACTTAGACAATTATTATTCACAAAAACAAACATGCTCTTTGCCTTTGCAATAATCCCAAAAAATGCGTAAATAAAACCACAGAGCTCTGGTTAATTCATTATCAGGGATGAAATCCTACATTTCAGCAATATAACAATAGCTATGACATTATTATACTGCATTTAATCCCTAACTTCCCACGATTTTAAAAGATTTCTCCTTGACTATCTCACCTTTAATTTTTATAATCCATCATAATGTTGAATAAACATAAAAGACAATGTTATGTGTAAATAAAGGATACAAATGGACCCCTTCGCTATAGTCATTCAAATGATAGGCAAGCTATGGTTTTTGATTCCTCTTGCAATATTAGTGGCTGTAGTAAAAACTCCATGGTTCAAAGGGATATTTGGGGAATTTATAATAAACACAAGTGCCAAGCTGTTTTTGGACAAAGACCAATATCATCTCATTAAAAACGTAACTCTTCCCACCGAAGATGGCAGTACTCAAATTGATCACATAATCGTTTCAAGATATGGTGTTTTTGTCGTTGAAACCAAAAACATGAAAGGCTGGATATTCGGGGAACCTAACCAAAAAACATGGACACAAAAAATATATAAACATACGAGCAAATTCCAGAACCCTCTCCACCAGAACTATAAACATACCAAAACGCTTGAGTATTTATTGGGGCTCACTGACCAACAAATTCATTCCGTCATAGTTTTTATCGGTGATGGCACATTCAAAACGGATATGCCTGAAAATGTCACATACGGCGGTGGGTATCTCCGCTACATAAAATCAAAGACAGAACCAGTGCTATCGGAATCAGAAGTTAATGAAATTACGAGCAAGATTGAAAGCGGAAGGTTAACACCATCTTTCAAAACAAACCGAGAACATGTGGCACATGTCAGAAATATTATCGCAGAAAAAGAAACCAATAATGCCATGGTATGTCCGAAATGTGGTAGTTCAATGGTGGTTAGAGAAACAAAGAAAGGTCAGAATATAGGAAAGAAGTTTTGGGGATGTTCTGGTTTCCCAAAATGCAGATATGTAACTGAAATCACATAACAATCGGCTTAACCTGACTGCGAGAACGGCGGCGGCGCTGACGCGGCAAGTTCAGGTGGCGCAGCAGGTTAGCCGTAGCGTTATCTTAAAAAATCTATTAAAATGATACTATTATAAAAAGAATAAACATAAATAATGGAGGGGAAAAATGGCAGTTTTACTGAAAAAAATGACGAATGATGCATTATCTCTACCCAAAAAAGAGCGTGCTAAGCTTGCTCATGAGCTAATAGTAAGCCTTGACGAACATCTTGATTCCGATGTTAGTGATGCATGGGAGAAGGAAATTTGTAGAAGGGTAAAAGAAATTAAAGATGGAACTGCAAAAGGACGGCCTGCGGAACAAGTACTATCAGAAATAAAAGCAAAATATAAATGAAGAAGATTATTATTCATGAAGATGCAGAGAAGGAGCTATGGCATGCGACTGATTATTATGAAGATAAAGTGGTTGGACTTGGCTTAGATTTTGAAAATGAAATACAAAAAGCGCTAATTTCAATACAAGAAAATCCCAAAAGATATATAGAAACTGAATATAGAGTTAGAAAATATTTGCTTCAAAAATTCCCTTATTTTGTTTATTACATTGAATTTGAGGAATATATTTGGATAGTGGCTTTCGCACATACAAGTAGAAAGCCTTTTTACTGGGAAAAACGAATATATTAGGTTGTATTTTAATTTTTTTCTTCCACTACCCTTATAGTCATCATCATGTTGAAGACAAAGATTATTACTGAGATTAGCTCTATATATGCGGAATATAGGAGGTGTTGCCCATATTCCAGTTTTCCATGTCCTACAAATCCGAAATACAATACCATCCCCCATACACCTATGTTTGCTACATAGAAATGAACCCATCCAAGTTTCTTACTATACAGCGGTCTCCCGCTGTGTTTTGGCACTACATGATAGAGAACTCCATATAATGTCATACTCACCCAGCCGAGCAGATTAAGATGTGCATGACCGGGGATATATGTCCTTGTCCACCAGGGCCATGTGAGCATCAATACACCCATACTTGCCGCTACAATAAAATATATCAATGCCATTCTTATAAACCATACTGAAATCCTATTCATTTATCCCCCTCACCCTACCCTCTCCCCATAGGGGAGAGGAGAAATTGTTAGATTACCTCCTTTATCCAACCACCTCCGATTAGTGTATCTTCAAGATAAAACACTGCTGCCTGTCCGGGTGTTATTGCCCTCTGAGGCTCATCATAAATTACCTTTACAGTATTGTTATTAGTCAAATTAATCTCTGCCTCTGAGGCATTATGTCTGTATCTTATCTGGACTAACGCCCTCATAGAAGTGATGAGTTGAGGGATTGACCAGTTTACATTTTCAACTATAAACTCCCTTTTTACTACACTATCACTCTCACCTACAATCAGGCGGTTGTTCTCTAAATCAATTTCACTTACATATAAAGGTCTCTCATAGCTTATCCCAAGCCCCTTTCTCTGCCCGATAGTATAAAATGGAAGTCCTCTATGCCTTCCTATTACCTCGCCATCTGTTGTCACTACCTCCCCTTCTTCTATCCTATATTCATCAACCCTCTTTCTTATGAAATCTTCGTAGTTATTGTCAGGGACAAAACATATCTCCTGACTCTCCTCTTTTTCAGCAACATTTAGACCAAAGGATTTTGCCATTTTTCTGATATCTGACTTTGTGTAATCTCCAAGTGGGAAGATAGCCCTCTTTAACTGCTCCTGACTTAAATTAAATAAAAAATAGCTCTGGTCTTTGCTTCTGTCCACTCCCCTCTTTATAAAATATCTGCCCTCCTTTTCCACAACCTTTGCATAGTGTCCTGTTGCAACCTTTGATGCCCCGATTTTTATTGCATAGTTAAGAAGCATATCAAACTTTAATCTCTGATTACATGGCACACATGGATTCGGTGTCCGCCCCCTCATGTATTCAGAGACAAAATAGTCAACTACATCCCTTTTAAACTCCTTCTCAAGATTTAAAACATAAAATGGAATACCGAGCTTTTCAGCCACTCTTCTCGCATCATTTATATCGTCCAGAGAACAGCATGTCCCAAATTTATCTGACCCTTCGGCTCCGCTCAGGGCATGGCTTTCTGCAGAATAATCCCATATCTGCATGGATATGCCTATTACATCATATCCTTCATCCTTTAAAATAGCGGCAGCAACAGAGCTATCCACACCACCGCTCATTGCAATAACAACCCTTTCTTTCATAAATTTAATATTATCATAACACTTTATATAGTTAAACATTTTTGAACTTAATCAGCTTCCATTACCCCTATCACCATGATATAATTGCAATATTTTTGAAAGGGATAGATTTTTATAGGAATAAGCAAATGAGAGCAAAACTTCTAAAACCATTATTTACATCTCTAATTCTTTATTCAATTGCAGGCATTTTTAAGGCAGTCATTATTATTGCAAAGGCTAACGACTTAAACTTCCCCCAGCTTTTCCGCATAGGAGAGAAGTCTCTTACCCTCTTTTTTACGCTTGGCACTGTAATCTTGCTGAGATGGCTCATAGCAGACGCCCCTTTCAGCATGCTTCGCAGATATACTATCGCCCCTCTTTTAAAAAGCATTATCACATTCCTTATTTATTTTGGAGCTGCCTTGGTTTTACTAAACCGCCTCTTCGGAATAAATCTCACACCACTGCTTACCACATCAGCAGTATTAACAGGTATACTGGCATTATCGCTTCAGGAGATACTCAAGAATTTCTTCACCGGTCTATGGATAAATACTGAAAGGGTAGTTGCAAAAGGAGACTGGGTAAGGATTGCAAATGTAGAGGGTGAGGTCCTTGAGGTTACATGGAACACAACAAGGGTCATGACAAGAAAAAATGACCTCATATACATTCCAAACAGGCTTCTGATAGAAGGACCGACTGAAAACTATACATACCCGTCATCCCTCCATGCTGTAGAAGTTGACATAGGGGCAAGCTATTTTGACCCCCCAAACAAGGTAAAAAATGTCCTGATTGAATTAGCTAAAGACCTTCCTCATGTCATGACTGAGCCCAAAGCTGAGGCATGGATAACGAACTATGGAGACTTTTCCATAAATTACAGGATAAGGGCATGGGTGAATGATTTCAGATTGGTCCCATATGTAAAAACTGAAATAAACAGCAGGATATGGTATGCCTTCAGGCGGAACAATGTAGAAATCCCCTTCCCTATGAGGGTTAATTATGCCCGACAGGAGAAAAAACATTTCGAAACAGAGATTATAATGAACTCGCTTAAAGATATTGAGTTCCTAAGCCCTATAAACTATGATGAATTAAGAAATATTGCGGCATATTCCAGCTTTGAGACCTTTGGCACTGGAGAAACTATAGTCAAACAGGGTGACACAGGTGATACATTTTATCTAATCCACAGCGGCATAGTGGATGTGCTTTACAAAGATTCAGCAGGAAATGAGAAACCCCTGGCCACTCTAAAACAGGGAGAGTTCTTTGGAGAGATGAGCCTCCTCGCAGGAGAACCAAGAAAGGCAACTGTCATTGCCCATGATGATACATCATGTATTGTAGTTAGCTCTAAAGGCTTTAAGAGTGCGTTTATCAAAAATCCAAATCTGGCAGAAAGCTTAAGTGAACTACTTGCCAAACGATCAGACGAACTTGAAAAGATAAAAAATCTTGCCGTCTCTGAAAGGGAAAAATTAGAAACTGAGATATCCTTAAAGAAAAACATACTTAACAAAATTAAGAACTTTTTTAAAGTAGGTTAAATCTTGAAATATAATCTCACACTTATATATCCTGCACATAAGAAAAATCTTGGAAATAATAAGAAAAAGAGAGGTAAATATCCTATACCTCAATTAAGCCTCCCAACTGTTGCAGGATTGACAGATGAGCGGTTTAATATAAATATTGTAGATGAAAATATAGAGGATATAGATTTTAATATCAAAACTGACCTTGTAGGAATAACTGTTATGACTGCGCTTGCCCCCCGTGCCTATGAAATATCTAAAGAATTTAAAAAGAGAGGGGTGACTGTAGTGCTTGGCGGAATACATGTATCTATGCTTCCTGACGAGGCATCGGCAAATGCAGATTGTATTATTCTGGGCGAGGCAGAGGGTATATGGTCAAATGTCCTGGAAGATTTTATTCAGGGGAAGATGAAAAAAATTTATAAAGGAACAGGACAATATTCTATGGAAAATCTTCCTAAACCCAGATTGGATTTACTAAAAAGGGATAGATATTTTTCCAGTAGTCTTGTTATGGCTTCACGGGGGTGTCCGCATGACTGTAATTACTGCTCTGTTACCACATTCTGGGGGAAAAGCTTTAGATATAGGCCTATACCAGAGGTTATAGAGGAAATAAAGTCTCTAAAGGACAGGATGATATTTTTTGCAGATGATAACCTTTATGGCAATAAAATATATGCAAAGAAATTGTTCAAAGAGATGATGCCTCTCAGAAAAAAATGGTCATGCCAGGGAGACATCCTTATTGCAAAAGACGAGGAACTTTTGAAGCTGGCTGCCGAAAGCGGCTGTCAGTGGATATTTATAGGCATAGAATCCATATCAGAAAAAAATCTTAAACAAATGAGGAAATCCTTTAACAAGGTTCACCAATATAAGGAATCCATTAAAAAGATACATGAGGCAGGTATAAATATATTCGGCTCTTTTATCTTCGGCATGGACGAGGATGATGAAAATGTGTTTAAAAATACTGTTGACTTTGCAATTGATGCAAAACTTGATGCAGCAAACTTTTATATCCTTACGCCATTACCCGGGACAAAACTATTTGAGGAGATGAGGGATGCAGATAGACTGTTACATACACAATGGGACAAATATGATGCCAACCATGTAGTTTTTAAACCTGTCAAGCTAACCCCTGAGCAACTCTCGGAAGGACTTATATTTGCCTACAAATATTTTTATTCCTTACCGTCTATCATGAAAAGGATGTTCAGGGGCGGCAATAAAAAGATTATTCAGGCACTTGAATTAAACATCGGACGCCACATCAGGAGGAAACGGTTTGAAATGATATGCAGAATGCAGTAAAAAGGTATATCAACTTACCTCTTAAAAAAAAATTACTTTTAAAGTTTCAGGTGGTCGCCGATACGCCTCATCCATGCCATCTCTTCTTGAGACAATGGTCCATTATCAAGGGCGGTAAGTGCCTCAGTCATCTGCTCCATATTTTTAGGTCCTGTTATACAGACATTTACATTAGGATTACTGAGGACAAAACGATAGCAGTCTGATGCCATTGGTGTTCTCTCCCCTTTTGGCATTTTTTTTGGGTTAACAAGTCCTCCCCATCGTGTGGCAGTATATGTAACAATACCGGGGCGGTTTGCTGCATCAAGATTTGGAAAGACCTCTGTCTCAGCTCCTCTGTGTGCCGCATTATAGCGGATATGGAATATGTCATAATTTCCTGTCTTTGCAAATTCAGGAAATGCCTTTCGGTTATGACCTGAAATTGCTATAAAGCGAGCAAGTCTTTTCTCTTTCAACTCTGCACATATATCAAGGATTTTTTGAGGCGGATGTGAATTATACCATCCAAGGAGGATTACATCTACGCTATCAAGCCCTGTCTTTTGTAAGAACTTTTCAAAACTCCTTCTGAAAAGCCATTCAAAACGCCAATAAATCTGAGTAACTACGATAATTTTATCCCGCTTCCCTTTGTTGCAGATATTTTTAATGGCGGTATTCATACCTTCACGACATATTGAACCATGATAAAAGTAATTACATCCCCTCTCAAAAGCCATCTCAAAGGCTTTTGCAGGAGCGCCATATCCACCTGAAACCCCAAGTCTGCAAACATTAAACCCTGTTTCACCGAGTATTCCATTTGTAAAAGAATTGCTATCTGCCATAATTCATCCCAACCCGACTAAATCGGAAAAGAAATTTGTGTTCTAAGTTTTTTTGAATTTTCTTAGGTTTTTTATCACACTATAATCTTTTTTACAATACAATTTTATGGCATGATAGATTTATGGCTAAAGTTAAATTTAAAATCCCTGTAAAGTGTGGAGAGAAGTTTGAATTATCAGTTGAAGATATTGCATCAAGTGGTGATGGAATCTCGCATTACAAAGGATATACCCTTTTCGTTCCTCAGACAGTCAAAGGAGACATGGTTTTTGTAGAAGTTATCAAAACCACACCAAGATTTGGTGTTACCCGCCTTATTAAGTTAATTACTCATTCTGCTGATCGCACCGAACCTGAGTGTCCAATCTATTTTGAATGTGGAGGATGTCAGCTCCAGCATATTAAATATGATGAACAGATGGAGTTTAAAAAGAAGGCAGTAAAAGACAGCCTTGAGAGGATTGGAAAGATTAAACTTGAATTTAAGCCTGAAATAATCCCTGCGAGACAACCTTTTTTCTACAGAAATAAAGGGATATTTTCTCTTAAGAGGACGAGGAAAGGCTTAAAGGTCGGTTTCTTTGCAAAAGGGACACATAATGTCGTTGATATTAAAGACTGCCCTGTCCTTTTAGAACCAATAAATAAAATAAAGGAAGCAATACGCAGGAGTATAGAAAATAAAAATGTTTCTGTATATAACGAACTCCATCACAAGGGATTCTTAAGAAGCCTTATTATTAGGCAATCAGCTAAAACAAAGGAAATCCTTATTGGTCTTGTAACAACAGAGGGAAATTTTGACAGCTCGGTTATTCAGGATATAGCAGAAATAAATAATACCTTGAAAGGAAATTACAAGATAGTCGGGATTGTCCAGAATATCAATTCACTTAAAACTAATATAATTCTGGGAACAGAAAATAGACTTCTGTGGGGACGTGATTATTTAAACGAATCACTCGGAGGCATCAATTACCAGCTTTCCCTCACCTCTTTCTTTCAAATCAATCCATACCAGACAGAGACTCTTCTAAAAACAGTTGAGGAGATGCTTACTGGAGTAAAAGGCACAATACTTGATACCTATAGCGGTATCGGGAGTATATCACTTTACCTTGCAAAAAATTCCGTTTCACCAATTATTGGTATTGAGGAGAATGAAGTTGCAATAGAGGATGCAAAGAAAAGTGCAGAGAGAAACGGGATAAAGAATTGTTCTTTTCTCGCAGGCACAACTGAAAAACATCTGAAAAATTTTGAAGGGTCATCTGACACTAAAGCAATTATACTTGACCCGCCGAGAAAGGGCTGTTCAGAAGAAGTCTTAAATTCTGTCTTAAAAATAAAACCTGAGAGAATTGTTTATGTCTCTTGTAACCCATCTACACTATCACGGGATTTAAACAAACTCTGTCAGGAAGTGTATTGTATAAAGGATGTAAAAGTTATTGACATGTTCCCCCAGACTGTCCACATGGAGACGGTTGTGTTGTTAGAAAAAAGGGAGATAAATAAAAAAATAGGACGCTGATTTGCAGAATTTGTTATGATTCACGCAGATAAGTCTTGAATATTTTAATTCAACGGAAAAAATAATTTTTTTATAATCCTGTAGTTTCTGCGTTTATCTGCGTCTAATTAATTTTGTTTTTTTCTCTGTGCCTCTGTGTCTCCATGGTTAAGATATGTCTTTGTTTTTTTCCTTCTCCTTCATCCTATGACCAAAGGTATAATAATTCACAAGCTTGGTTAAATATGCGGCTAACGCTATGCCGCCTATTAAAAAGATTAAAACAATTGCCCCGTCCATTTTCCTATCATCTCCTTCAAATCCCAATTAATCGGCAGTCTCACAGATTGGCCATTTTTTTCAAAATCAAGATACCCGTTTTTTAAGCCACACAAAAATACATCCCTTGTAATCTCCACATCCTTTATGCAATATTCTATAATCTGAGCCATCTTCCCCTCCTTAAACCACTGAAGGGACAAAAGCCCATTGCCGCCCTTCTCTACATGGAGGGTCTTTTTTGCAATCTGATTCAGGCTGACCCTATAGCCAAGCCTGTCCCAGACATCTTTAAGAATATCAAAAGACCTGACCCTGCTTTTTAATTCTACTGTCGTATAGGGCTGTAATACTGCAAAATCAAAATTTAGTATATTAAAACCAACTACCAAATCTGCTGAGAGCAGTTTCTCCACCAATCCCCCGGCATCGCTTTCAAGGTATGTATAAAATTTTTTATCAACACTGTCATATACAACACCTACAGCCATCTTCATAAGATGCTTATTATCCCACCCTCCAACCTCATCTGCACTCCTCTGTGTCTCAAGGTCAAAATATACTATTCGCTTTTCTTTTTGAAGCTCAGCAAACAATTCCATTTGAGTATCTACACAATTCATTTTCATAAATTCTATAGCCACAGACTCACACAGACTTATAATCAGTGTCAGTGAGAATCAGTGGCAGAATAAATGTTTTTCTCTGCGGTAAATATTCTTAATACTCCCCTACCCTGTGCAGTTTCATCATGTTTGTTACGCCCTTTTGGGATATTGGCATTCCCATAAGTATAACTACCGAGTCGCTTTTTCTTACCATCTTATTTGACACCAAACCTCTGTCCATCTCCCTTATCAGGTCATCTGTATCCTCAATCAATCTCATCGTCTTTGGTATTACACCCCAGTAGAGATTCAATCTCCGCATAATATTTTCGGAAGGCGTATAGGCAATTATTGGCATAGAGGGTCGCTGTTTTGATACGAGGAGAGCTGTAGAGCCTGACTGGGTAAAAACTACTATCAGTTTTGCCTCTATCTGATGGGATGCATGGACTGCCGCACTGCTAACTGCATTAGGATATGTAGAGATTCTACCCCGTCTCCTGTCACTGACATGCCTGTATAACGAGCCGCTCTCAGCGGCAAAAATTATCCTCGCCATTATCTCCACAGATTCCACCGGATATTTTCCAGAGGCTGTCTCGCCTGATAGCATAACCGCATCTGTCCCATCAAATATGGCATTGGCAACATCTGAAGCCTCCGCCCTTGTAGGGCGGGGATTATTTATCATGGATTCAAGCATCTGTGTTGCAGTAATAACAGGCTTCTCTTTTTTATTTGCCATGCTTATTATGTTCTTTTGAATAACCGGCACAGCCTCAGGTGACATCTCTACACCCAAATCACCCCTTGCAACCATTAGACCATCAGCCTCATCTACAATCTTCTCAAGATTATCAATTGCCTCTGGCTTCTCAATCTTTGCAATGACAGGTATAAATGAGCCCTTCTTTTTTATTATATCTTTTACAGACTTTACATCTTTATCAGTTCTGACAAATGAGATAGCCACATAATCAACACACTGCTTAATGCCAAAATAAAGGTCATCAATATCCTTCTTGGTTATTGAAGAGAGTCCCACCCTAATCCCCGGCAGATTTATTCCTTTATGGTCTGTCAGGACACCTCCATTTATCACCTCACAGGTTATATCCGTTCCCTTGACATTGTGGACTTTGAGACTCATAAGCCCGTCATCAAGAAGTATCCTGTCGCCTTTCTTAACATCCCTATACATTGCAGAATATGTGGTTGAAACCATCTCAGATGTCCCTAATATCTTTCTTCCGGTAAGAACAAATTTATTGCCAGATTTAAGTATTATCTTCCCATCTTTCAGCATCCCTGTCCTTATCTTCGGGCCCTGAAGGTCCTGAACAATTGCCACTGCCTTTTTCAATCTCCTCGCAGTATCCCTTATGTATTTTATAACCTTTTTATGCTCATCATGTGTTCCATGGGAAAAATTGAGCCTTGCTACATCCATCCCTGCTTTTATAAGCCTCTCAATCACTTTCGGAGAACTGCTCGCAGGCCCAATCGTGCATACGATCTTTGCATTTCTTATTGGTATCATGACGATAAATCTACCATAAAAATATTGAAGATTCACCATTAATCATGATACCCTTTTTATAAGGAGGGCGTTATATGGAAAAGAAAACTCCTGCCACTTTAAACTCTTCCAATAATAAGGCAACAGTTATACTTCCCATCGGCGGCATGTCCTGTGCCTCGTGTGCTGCGAGGATTGAGAGGAATTTGAAAAAATTAAACGGCGTTACAGATGCCGCTGTAAATTTCGGAACTGAAAAGGCATCTGTTGAGTATATCCCATCACTTGTTGACCTCCAGACTGTAAAGAAAACAATAATTGATACCGGTTATACTGTTATTGAAGCAGAAGAAAAGAATCTCCTTGATATTGACAGAGAAAGAAGGGAAGGAGAACTAAGGATATTAAAGAATGAGCTTATTGAAAGTGCCTCCCTCTCTATCTTTATTGTGATAGGGAGTATGCAGATGTTTATCCCCCACTTTCCATCTATACCACACTCACTGATGAATTCAATCCTCTTTATCTTAACTACATTTGTCCAGTTCAAATGCGGCTCGCGGTTTTATGTTGGAGCGTGGGCGGCATTAAAACACCTCGGAACAGATATGAATGTCCTTGTGGCTGTTGGAACAACAACTGCCTATCTATATAGCGCATTTGTAACCTTCTTCCCAACAATTTTTCCAGGGGCTGAATCGGAAGTCTATTATGATACCGCCGCTGTAATAATTACGCTTATACTTCTTGGGAGATATTTGGAGCAGAGGGCAAAGGGGCGGACTTCAGAGGCAATAAAGAAACTGATGGGGCTTCAGGCAAAGAGTGCAAAGGTCATAAGAAACGGTGAAGAGATTGAAGTCCCTATAGAAACCCTGATAGCAGGTGATATTGTTGCGGTAAGACCCGGCGAAAAGATACCTGTAGATGGTGAGATTATTGAAGGTAATGGTGCAATTGATGAGTCAATGCTTACAGGCGAGAGTATGCCTGTGGATAAGAAAATTGGAGACACTATAATAGGTGCAACAATCAACAGGGATGGTTTCATAAAATTTAGGACTACCCGAATAGGAAAAGACACTCTCCTCTCACAGATAATAAAGACAGTTGAGGAGGCACAGGGCTCAAAGGCGCCAATTCAGAGGCTTGCAGATAAGGTGGCGGGTATTTTTGTCCCTACTGTTATCGGAATTGCTGTAGCTACATTTTTTATATGGTATCTATCAGGACAGTCATTCACAATGGCAATGCTTGCATTTGTAGGCGTCCTCATAATCGCCTGCCCCTGTGCTCTGGGGCTTGCAACTCCAACAGCAATAATTGTAGGGACAGGAAAAGGTGCTGAGAATGGAATCTTGATAAAGGGTGGTGAGAGCCTTGAGACGGCACACAAGATAGATACAATTGTCTTTGATAAGACAGGGACACTGACAGCAGGTAAACCTTCCGTAACAGACATAATCACAAATGGGATAATTGTTCAGGATGACCTGTTAAAACTCGCAGCATCTGCTGAAGCCGGCTCCGAGCACCCCTATGGCATAGCAATAGTCACAAAAGCACAGGAAAAGGAAATAAAACCTTATGGTATAGAGGAGTTTAAGGTGTTTCCGGGGCATGGCATAAAGGCAAAAATAGAAGGTATGACAATTCTCATGGGAAATGAAAAAAAGATGAGTGAAGAGGGGATTAATCTTAACGGATTTAAAGAAAAGGCGGATGAGTTATCAAGTCATGGAAAAACACCGATGTATGTAGCAATAAATAATGAGATGGCAGGAATAATTGCTGTTGCAGATACACTAAAAAAAGATTCTATTGAGGCAATCAGAGAGCTTCAGGATATGGGGCTTGAGGTAATAATGATAACGGGTGACAATATAAGGACTGCTGAGGCAATTGCAAAAGAGACAGGTATAAAGAGAGTGCTGGCGGAGGTGCTTCCACAGGATAAGGCAGAGGAGGTAAAGAGGCTTCAGAAGGAGGGAAAGGTTGTTGCAATGGTGGGCGATGGGATAAACGATGCACCTTCTCTCGCACAGGCAGATGTGGGGATTGCAATAGGTGCAGGGACTGACATAGCAATAGAATCATCGGATATTACACTTATAAGAAATGATATGAGAGGGGTTTCTACTGCCATTCGTTTAAGCAGACAGACTATGAAAACTATAAAACAAAATCTCTTCTGGGCATTTATCTATAATATATTGGGAATACCTATAGCTGCTGGAATCTTATATCCATTCTATGGAATATTATTAAAACCCATCTTCGCCGCCGCCGCTATGGCATTCAGCTCAGTCTCGGTGGTTACAAATTCATTGAGGTTGAAGAGATTTAAGGTTATCTGATATCTTCTATTTTCCCCTCAATAGATTTATCATTTTCTTATAATCCTTGCTCTTAAATACAGATGAGCCCGCAACAAGGATATTTGCCCCTGCTTTGATTACATCTACTGCATTTTCAGGTTTTATTCCTCCATCAATCTCTATATCAACCTTTAACTTTGCATCATTTATCATCCGTTTCAGTTTTTCTACTTTTTTTACAGTTGATGGGATAAACTCCTGTCCGCCGAAGCCGGGGTTTACAGACATGAGCAATACTAAATCCACCTCATCCAAAATATTATCAATGGCATTTAAAGATGTGGCAGGGTTTAAGACTACACCTGCAGTTTTTTTCTGCTCCTTTATTGCTCTGATGGTTCTCTGAAGGTGTTTGCAGACCTCAACATGAACTGTAATTATATCTGCCCCTGCTTTTATAAAATATGGTATATAGAAATCAGGGTCTTCAATCATCAAGTGGACATCAAGGGGAAGTTTTGTTGATTTTCTTACTGCCTCTACAACCATTGGCCCAATAGTGATATTCGGGACAAAGTGCCCGTCCATGACATCAACATGAATCAAGTCCGCCCCAGCCTCTTCTACTGCTTTTAATTCCTCTCCCAATCTGCTGAAATCTGCCGATAAAATTGAAGGTGCAATCTTTATCATAAAATCATTCTCCTAAAAAAACCAACCACAGAGTTCACAGAGAAAAACAAAGAAATTAACATGGACACAGATTTTCACAGATATACACAGATTAAATATTAGTGTTTCATTTCTTAATCATTTAATTTCTGTGTTAATCTGTGTCCATCTGTGGTTTCATTAAATTTATTGTCCTTTTCTTCCTCTCTGTGTCTCAGTGTCTCAGTGTCTCAGTGGTTAAATTTATTTTTTTAACCCGGCGGCCATTTCATCTTTCTTCCGCCAAGGAGATGAAAATGTATATGGAATACCTCCTGCCCTGAATCCCTGTTGCAATTTACCACAAGCCTGAAGCCTGATTCTGCAATCCCCTTTTCCTTAGCCAATTTATTGGCAGCCATAAAAATAGAGCCAATCAGTTCTTTATCCTGTCCTGTGGCATCAAGGGATTTTTCAATATGTTTTTTGGGGACTATGAGGACATGAACAGGAGCCTGCGGATTTATGTCCTCAAAGGCAAAAATATCTTTATCCTCATAAACCTTTTTTGATAGTATCTCGCCTTTGATTATCTTACAAAAGATACAGTCACCCATATTCATTCCTCCATAAAATGTTACAAAAATCAGGAATATAGTAACAAACAAATCCTGTATTTCAAAACAAAAAATCAAATAATCATTTTTCTCCCATTTTTTTCCCTGTTTTTCCCTTGACATTAGTTTTTACGAATTTTATACTTTACACCATAAAGAAAGTTTCATTCCTATTCGTTTTCAAAAAGGATTAGTTTAGGAGAATTATTATGTTCAACATTATACAGAGTAACTTCCAAAGTGTTACATTAAACTTACTGCGCATTGTGAGTGGTTTTCTCTTTATGCCGCACGGGGCACAGAAACTATTTGGTTTATTCGGCGGATTTGGCGGCAAACCAGGTGCAACAGCACCTCTCTTTTCATTAATGGGGCTCGCTGGTATATTAGAGTTTTTCGGTGGTTTAGCGATATTATTTGGGGTCTTCACCAGACCAGTCGCCTTTATTCTATCAGGACAAATGGCAGTTGCTTACTTCATGGCACATATCCCCATGGGATTCTGGCCACTCCTGAACCGTGGGGAATTAGCTGCATTATACTCTTTTATCTTTTTATTTCTGGCGGCGGCCGGTGGAGGAAACTTCAGTATTGATGAGCTAATTAAAAAGAAAAGGGATAGTCTATAAAAGAAGATTTTATAATTCTCTACACTGAAATCATATTTATCACACCATTACAATATTCCCTTTATACCTCTTACAGCCTGCCTTGTCCTCTGCTCATTCTCAACGAGTGCAAATCTGACAAATTCATCTCCCCCTTCGCCAAATCCAATTCCAGCAGAGACGGCAACCTTTGCCTTATCCAATAAAAGTTTTGCAAATTCAATGGAGCCAATCTTTTTATACTGCTCAGGAATTTCTGCCCATACAAACATTGTTGCCTTTGGCTTCTCAATCTTCCAGCCAATTCGGTCAAGACCATCCACAAGGACATCCCTCCGAGATTTGTAGATGTTAGCTATCTCTTTAACACAATCCTGAGGACCATTCAATGCAATAATAGCAGCAATCTGAATCGGCTGGAACATCCCATAATCCAGATAACCCTTCAGCTTTTGCAGGGCTTTGATTATTTCAGTATTCCCTACACAAAATCCTACCCGCCATCCGGGCATATTGTAACTCTTTGAAAGTGTGAAAAACTCAACACCTACCTCCTTTGCGCCGGGAACCTGCATCATACTCGGTGCCTTATAGCCGTCAAAGACAATATCCGCATAGGCAAGGTCATGAATCACTATAACATCATGCTCCTTTGCAAAGGCAACAACCTTTTCAAAAAATGGCAGTTCAACACAGGCAGTCGTAGGATTATGCGGAAAACTTATTACAATTGCCTTCGGCTTGGGCCAGAGCCTTTTAAATGTATTTGTCAGTTCCTCAAAAAAATCATTATTCTTTTTTAAGGGAACAGTAACCACATCGGCACCTGCAATGATAAATGCGTATGTATGAATTGCATAGGTTGGTGAAGGAACCAATACTGTATCGCCGGGACCAGATATAGCCAGTGCAAGATGAGATAAACCTTCTTTTGAACCTATAGTAACAATTGCCTCAGTCTCTGAGTCCAAAACCACATTATAATTTCTTTTATACCAGTCAGTGATTGCGAGCCTTAATTTCTTTATACCCCTTGATGCAGAATACCTGTGATTCTGGGGTTTATAAGAAGCCTCTATCAGCTTTTCTACTATATGTGGAGGCGTAGGCTGGTCAGGATTCCCCATACCAAAGTCAATAATATCATCCCCCCTCTGCCTCGCCTTCATTTTAAGGTCAGTAACTACACTGAGGATATATGGCGGTAATCTTTCTATTCTTTGAAATTTGTGCATAAATTTAGGGCAAATTCTAAATCCAAAAGTTTTAAATTTTGAAATTAGAATTTATTATTAATCATCCTTGCATTATATGAGCTTCTGACAAATGGACCCGATTCCACTTGTTTAAAGCCCATCTTCACACCTTCCTGTTTATAAAACTCAAAAATCTCTGGTTCAACATATTCTATCACAGGCAGATTATTTTTTGTTGGCATTAAATACTGCCCGATAGTCAACACATCACATCCTGCATTTCTCAGGTCTTTCATAACACCAATCACCTCATCCTTCTCCTCACCAAGTCCTACCATAATACCTGACTTCGTAATAATAGCAGGATAAAAATATTTAACTAACTTGAGAAGTTCTAAAGACCTTCTATAATCAGCCTGAGGTCTCACTTTTTTATAAAGTCTTGGAACTGTCTCAATGTTATGATTATAAATCTCAGGCTTTTTTTCGGCAACCCTCCTGATTGATTCTACAGAACCAGAAAAATCAGGTGTCAATACCTCAACCGTAATACCATTATTAAGCCTTCTAACCTCATTAATAGTCCTTACAAACTGCCATGAACCTTTATCGGGCAGGTCATCCCTCGTGACAGATGTTATAACTACATGCCTCAAAGATAGTTTTGCTGATACCTCAGCAATCTTTACAGGCTCGTCATCTGAAGGCTGCAGCGGATACCCTTTTCCTACTGAACAAAACCCGCACCTCCTTGTGCAGACATCTCCAAGTATCATAAAAGTAGCGGTGGGTTTTGAAAAACACTCTGCTATATTTGGACACCTCGCAGATTCACATACAGTATTTAATCCCTTCTCTCTCAAAATACTCTTAACTGTATGAAGCTTGCTATTATCTCTACTCTTTTTTATTAGCCACTGAGGCAATCTGCTTATCATAATTCAAAAACAAAAAGCGACCTTTAAGTCGCTATCATAAAAACTACTTTTTACTATTCCTTTTACCTATTCACTATAAGAAGCACAATAGTTATCTGTTTCCCATACTGAGACCTTACTTACCTTTACATCCAACAATTTTAAAACATCATTCAATCTTTGATACAACCATCGGGCTATATTTTCTGATGATGGATTTATCTTATCAAATGGAGGAATCTGATTAAGATTTTTATGGTCTAATAAGGAAAGCATTTCATTGGTTTTATTTTTTATAATTTTAAAATCAAGGGCTATGCCAATATCATTCAACTTATCCGCTTTAACAAAAACCTCTACCTTCCAGTTATGACCATGAAGATTCTCACAAGCCCCCTCATAACCATTTAACTGATGTGCCGCCGCAAATGATGTCTTCACACTCAACTCATATCCCATAAAAAAATTGTAATAGAAAGAGAGAGCATTGTCAATTTAACAAACATTTAACAAACAATTGACATAGATCTGCTCTGAATGTATTCTTATGAAACATCCAATCGTATCAATTATTATTTATGATATCATTGGTTCGAAGATTCAAAGAAATTATAGAACACGAATTTCACTAATATACAAATAGCACGAATGAATACTGAATTTATTTATTTGTGTAATTCGTCAATTCGTGTTATTCGTGTTCAATTTTAGGAAAAAAATGAACACAATACTTGAAACAATAACTGTAGGCGCATTGGATGTGAATTGCTATATCATGGGTTGTAAAATCCACAAGAAGGCTGTTGTTATTGACCCCGGTGACAACTCAAGGACAATCCTTGATTTTACAAAGAAAAACAGTCTTGAATTGACCTATATTATCAATACCCATGCACATGCAGACCATGTAGGTGCGAATGGAAAGATAAAAGAGTCATTAGGTATTCCAATACTTATACACAAAGGGGATTCAGATTTTTTAATATCCGAGGCAAATAAAGAGATGGCTCACTTTTACGGAGTCAATCCCTCACCAAAGGCGGATAGGTTGCTCAACGATGGAGATGTAATAGATATATGCCCTGATATAAGTTTAAAGGTTATTCATACACCGGGACATTCCCCGGGTGGAATATGCCTCCACTACAATGACTTTCTATTTACCGGTGATACACTGTTTGCCAATTCAATTGGAAGGAGTGACCTGCATGGCGGTTCACATAATGACCTTATCAATTCAATAAAAACAAAATTGACAATATTAAATGATAAAATAAAGGTGTTTCCGGGTCACGGTCCACCTTCTACAATAGGGGAAGAAAAACAATATAATCCGTTTCTTATATGAAACATCTTGTTGATGAATTTGTTAATTATCTTACTATTGAAAAGGGACACTCACAAAATACTATTAAGTCTTATAAGAGGGATATTTTAAAATTTGTAGGTTTCTTGAAATACGAAACAATAGATGAATTCAGCAGGTTAGACCAGAAAAGAATAATTGATTATCTCATGTATCTAAGAGATATGAATTTATCATCAGCGTCTGTCGCAAGACACCTTGTATCCATAAAAGTCTTTTATAAATTTTTAAATAATGAGAAAATTGTCAGCATTAATCCTACAGAAAATATTGAATCGCCGCGACTCTTGAGAAGACTCCCAGATTTTCTTACCACTGAAGAGGTTGATAAACTCCTTGTACAGCCAAAAAATGATAATATGGGAACAAGGGATATTGCCATGTTTGAGGTCTTGTATGCAACAGGTTTAAGGGTATCAGAGTTAATCTCTCTTAAAATTAATGACATCAATATGGAAAGAGGTTATATAATAACATTTGGTAAAGGTTCTAAAGAAAGGGTTGTGCCCATTGGCAAGTCTGCACAGGAAAAACTGAAGAGATATTTAGAGGAATCAAGACATTTTCTATTAAAAGGAAAAGGCGGGGATGAGCTTTTTGTAAATCGTTTTGGCGGAAAGATGACAAGACAGGGTTTCTGGAAGATAATAAAAAAATATGCCTTATTAGCAGGTATAAAAAAAAATATAAGTCCCCATACATTGAGACATTCTTTTGCAACACATCTGCTTGAAAGGGGTGCAGACTTGAGGTCTGTCCAACAAATGTTAGGGCATGCAGATATATCCACAACACAGATATATACCCATGTGGTAAGAGAAAGGCTGAAAGAAATTTATGATAAACACCATCCAAGGGCATGAAACTCGCCCTTGCCGCTCATACCGCAAATCTGAAATGGACAACATCTCCGTCTTTTACGACATAATCCTTGCCTTCCAGCCTCATCAAACCCTTTTCCTTTGCGGCCTGTTCCGAACCGGATGAGATGAAATCGTTATATCCAATAACCTCTGCCCTTATAAAACCCTTTTCAAAATCGGAATGTATCACGCCTGCAGCCTGAGGCGCCTTGGTTTCCCGCACAACTGTCCATGCCCTGACCTCTTTCTCGCCTGCGGTAAAGTAGGTAATCAGGTTTAACAATTCATATCCTTCTTTTGCAAGCCTATCAAGCCCCGATTCTTTTAAACCGATATCTTTTAAAAACTCGGACCTTTCTTCCTCAGGCAGCTCCGCTATCTCTGCCTCTATCCTGCCGCACATGACCACAACCTTCGCCTTCTCCTTCTCTGCTATCTCCCTTACCTTCGCAACAAAGGGAGATTCTCCTTTCAAATCCTTTTCATCCACATTCGCAACAAACATCACGGGCTTTGCTGTTAAGAGATTCAGTTCTCTCAGCATCTCCCTCCCGACATCGTCCAATTCAAGCGACCTTATCGGCCTGCCGTTTTCAAGGGTATGTTTGAACAAAGCGCAGGCATCCATTGCCGCTATTGCGTTTTTATCGCCCGCCTTTGCAAGCCTTGCGGTCTTTTCCATGCGCTTCTCAACGCTGTCCATATCAGCGAGCATCAACTCCGTGTCTATTATCTCAATATCTCTTTGGGGGTCAACATGCCCCGCAACATGCACAACATCAGTATCCTCAAAACACCTGACAATATGTGCGATGGCATCCACGCTCCTGATGTGTCCAAGGAATTTATTGCCCAGCCCTTCGCCTTTACTTGCGCCCTTCACAAGCCCTGCAATGTCCAGAAACTCCACTGTTGTAGGGACGATCCTTTCCGGCTTGACAAGTTCCGCCAGTTTATATTGCCTTTCATCCCTCACCGAGACAATACCTACATTAGGGTCAATGGTGCAGAATGGATAATTCGCTGCCTGTGCCCCTGCCGATGTAAGTGCATTAAATATGGTTGACTTCCCTACATTAGGAAGCCCGACTATGCCGCAAGTAAAGCCCATAGATTATTTTCCTCCCAAAAAAAGTTTCTTTATATAATTTTCATAATATAATCTTTGATAAACGGTGTCAATTGCTTCATTGGGCTTTCAAGCTTGATACGCTTCAATATTTGTTGTATCATCTTCCTATATTGATAACCAATGCTAATATGGTGAAAAAATGAAAGTTGAGCTTTTAGCAATAACACCTGATTCAGAAAAATTGATAGAAAAGGCAGGGAGGACATGCTACCTGTCCTTTGATAAGATTACTGCAGATAGTACTGAGAAATTTATCAGGATGCTTGTAAAGAGCGGACATGAGTCAGTATTGGAACACGCCTATGCTACATTCAGGATTACAGGAGGTTCAAGGGCATTTACACATCAGATTGTCAGACACCGCTTATGCTCATTCTCCCAGCAGTCACAGAGATATGTTGATGAAAAGGGGTTTGAGGTTGTAACGCCCCCTTCTATTGAGAAAAACAGAGAGGCAAAGATATTGTTTGACAATTTCATAGAGAGTGCAAAGGATACATATATCAGACTTCAGTCAATGGGTATTAGAAAAGAGGATGCCAGATTTGTCCTCCCGAATGCCGTGGAAAGTGAGATTGTAATATCTGCAAATTTCAGGGAATGGAGGCATGTATTAAAGGAGAGGTGTGATAAGGCTGCCCAGTGGGAGATTAGAGAAACCGCACTCGAGATATTAAAAATATTAAAAAATTATGCACCGGTTGTATTTGAAAATTTTGATATTAACGAGGATGAAAAAACCGCCTCAGTAAGGACAAAAACTTAATTACTATTTTCATTATAACCTAATTCACATCATTAAGTTTCTTTATCAATAAAGCAGTGCTACTTTCTGACGGGGTAAAATCCGATAGCAACTGGTATATCTGTATTCCCTGTTATATAATCAGAAAAA
>DNJG01000110.1 GCA_003489165.1 Nitrospinota bacterium
AGAATTTTTTATAAGCACATCACTCAAAGATGATAAATATATAAATGATTTTTTCTTAAAAAACAGTATAAATGAAAAGCCAATTATTGCAGTCAATTTAGGGGCAGGGTGGAAGACAAAAGAGTGGGGAATAAAAAATTATACCGAGCTGTGCGACCGCATTATCTCAGAAGTTGGAGCTAATATCATTCTTACATGGGGACCTGGCGAGGAGGATATGGTAAATGAGGTGGCGGATTCAATGTCATGTATGCTCTTTGCCGCACCAACTACCACATTGAAACAGCTTGTTGTACTCTTGAGAAGATGTAAACTTTTCATAGGCGGGGATACAGGACCTCTCCATATAGCTGCGACACTGAAGATACCAACCGTTGCAATTTATGGCCCCACTGACCCTTTAAGAAACGGCCCCTATGGAGATAATCATTTTATAATACATAAGAAGATTAAGTGCAGTGGATGTTATAAAAGAGCATGTGATACAATTGAGTGTATGAAATTGATTTCTGTGGATGAGGTATTTTCAGCAGTTAAATCATCAATAGTTAATTGTCAATTTAAAAGGGAGGTATTATGCCAATAGATAAGGAGCTTTTAGATATCTTAGCATGCCCCAAATGTAAAGGGGATATTTATCTTACACAGGATGGAAACGGGCTCATCTGTAAAGCCTGTAAGCTTATGTATGAAATTAAGGATGATATACCAATAATGCTGATTGATGAGGCAATAAAACTTAATGAGAACTTGAATCCGTTAAAATAACAAAAACCTATATGAAAAAAGAAAGTAATAACACCCAATCCATTAGTTCTTTTTTTGGTGAAGGGACATTTATGAAGGGGACTTTAAAATTTAACGGGGCACTCCGTTTTGACGGCAAATTTGAGGGCGAGATAATAACCAACGATACCTTCATAATTGGGAAGTCAGGGATAATAAATGCAAACATATCAGCAGGGAGTCTTTTTAATTCAGGGGAAGTTACTGGAAATGTGTCGGCAAATCATAAAATAGATATCAATGCAGAGGGGAAGCTCTTTGGCAATATAAAGACACAAATATTGCATATACAAGAAGGGGCTCAGTTTAATGGAAGCTGCGAGATGCAGAGAGACAGAAAAGCGAAGGAGGATATATTAAGCCATGAATCTTCAGAAAAAAATAATTATCTGTACTCTATAAATAAAAGACGCATAAAAATTGGTGCCGGAGTTTTAGCAGGTTTGTTAATCATCTTTGCTTTATCTAATATTTCTATCAGTTTAAATATCATAGATAAATTTAATAACCTAATAGAGGGAGAAGACCCTGTAGAGATTATGCAGAAAGGCGTGTCACTAAAAGAGAGTGGAATGACAGATGAGGCAATAACTGCATTTAACAAACTAGCACAACTGGACTTAAAAGACCCTCATATACATCTGATAACTGCAAGGGCATATATGGAAATGGGATTAGAAGATGAGGCTGTATCAGAGTATAAAAAAACTATAAATCTTAACCCTGATAATTTAGAGCCCTACAATGAGCTGATTCAATTGTATAAAAAGAAAGAAATTGATGATGAATTGATAACCATATTAAAAAGGACTACAGAAAAAGATAATAAAAACTTAGAGATGCATCTTGACCTCGTGGCTTTGTATGAGAAAAAAAATATGGTGGATGATGTATATCAGGAATATAAAAATATAATAGCCCTTGCACCTGACCACGAAGACAGTATTTACAATCTCGGTGTAATAAGCCTTTCTAAGGGATTGGATGATGAGGCAGTTCAAATGTTTAAGAGGGTTATAAAAATCAATGATAAGAACATAGAAGGGCATCTGAATCTTGCCAACATTTATTACAAAAAGGGATTAGAAGGTGAGTCATTAAATGAATATAAAAAAGTAGAAGAGATTGACACACAGCATCCTGAGGCATACAACAATAAGGGTTTTAATGCCATTGGTGTAGAGAAATTAGATACCGCTGCAGCAGAATTCAATAAAGTTATAGGAATCGATGAAAAGAATGTGAGGGCTCACCTTGGGCTTGCCATAATCTACGGACGGAAAGGGGCTAATGATAAGGCAATTCAGGAATGCAAAAAGGCAATTGAAATATCCCCGCACCATGCACCTGCCCTGAACAGGCTGGCAAGGTTATATGTAAAACAAAATATAAATATAGATGAAGGTATTGAATTGTCAAAAGAGGCAATCCAGATAAATTCAAACTCACCTGAATATCTGGATACCCTGTCAGAACTCTACTATATAAAAAGGGAGTTTGATAATGCTATTGAGACCATAAATAAGGCGATAGGTTTAAAGCCTGAAGATATCTATTACAAAAAACAACTAAAGAAATTTACTGCAGCAAAAAACACAAAAAAATGATTAAACCACTGAGACACTGAGGCACAGAGAATAAAAAAAATAAAAAATTAATTTTGGTCACAGATAAACACAGATTTTTTAGGATTTAAAAAGAAAATAATTTTTATCTGTGTAAATCTGTGTCCTATTTATTTATCTTTTTTCTGTGTCTCTGTGGTTATTAACCTGTTTTTCAACTTTTTTACGAAAGAACCAAATTTAACGAACGGGGAAGCTCTGAAGGGCATCCTCAATACCAATTGATAAAAGCTGTTCCACAGTCTGCCAGCTTCCACCGCCCCGCAGGAAATTTTTTATATTCAGGACATTTTCAGAAAGTGCTTCCTGTGTCTTATCAAATCTTATTTTCCATAAAATATTGCCTGATTTCACATCTACCAAAACTGCGGTAAATGCAGCAGAGGCAGGTCTGTTTACTGCCCACGATGTTCCATCTCTCTCCTCATAGCGTAAGACAACCCCCATTAAGACTGCGTCAACTTTTAAGGACTCACCAAAACTTCTTCCAAGTAGAATATCGTAAGCATCTAAGAGATTTTTATCAATAGTATCATACATAAGATTCACATCTGTTTCAGAGATAAGTGTGATAACTTTATTGTTTAATAAGACATGATAAAACAATGATGCAACATTTCTACCTGAATCAGGTTCTACCTTTCCCCCTTTGAATGTCTGACCAGTTAAGTGGCATATTACAGTGCCATTTTCAGGAGGGTTGAGGCTGCCGTCTCTGAAAGGGAGGACAGCAATATTTCTGATTGAAATAGTATCGGGATGGAAAGATTGCAAAACAACTATGCCCGAATGAGGTTTGAAACTCTGACAAGAGCTGAAGAACAAAAAATATATTAATGAAAGGATGATTTTTAGTTTCATGGCTTCTCCCCTTGATAATTAATCAGCTTATCAAGCTTTTTTCTCAGTGTAATCTCATGAACCTTATAGATAAATTCCCTCTTTTTGTTTATAAAAACTACAGGTATAGACTCTTTAAACTCGCTATAAATCTTTTCGTCTTTTGTAATGTCAATTTCAGTAATCCTTAAAGGATAATCGCTGGCAACACTCATTAGCACACCCTTTGCAGATTTGCAAAGGTGGCAGTCATCTTTTGTATAAATCTCTATATTTATTAAACTCATGAGGCTATTGACAGATTTGACATAAGGCATTATATTATAGCTGAGCCATTGAGAGTTTGGGCAAACAAGGGAAAGGGCGGATGATATATCCTGTGTTAAGACCCAAATATGAGTGAGACAGTCATTAAATGGCTCAAGGCCCCGGACTTTTCACGGTAGGTTGTTCGGTTGGGGTTTTAAAGTTCGGGGCTGCTTTTTTAACTTATTCTTGCCATCAAATTTAATAATTTTTGGTTTCATTCCCCTTGCCTCTTTCTCATCCATTACCCCATACGATGCTATAATTACAAGGTCGCCTATTGTTACAAGGCGGGCAGCAGCACCGTTTACGCTAATAATTCCGCTACCGGCTTTACCCTCTATGGCATAAGTCTCAAATCTATTCCCATTATTTATATCATAGACCTGAACCTGTTCAAAGGGTAATATGTCTACAGCCTTGAGAAATTCACTGTCTATTTCAATACTCCCCTCATAATTTATATTGGCATCAGTAACCTGTGCCCTATGAATTTTTGCCTTGAGCATTATCCTCTTCATTTTACCTCCACCATACAATTATCTATAAGACGGGCATTCCCTATCCTGACAGCTATAGCTATCAGTGCTCTGTCGTTAATTATTTTCATATCCTCCAGTGTGTCAGGGTCACAGATAGAGATATATTCTATTTTTATACCGTCTTTGCTTTTGATGACACTTTCCATTTCGTTTATTATCTTTCGGGATATCCTCTCGCTATCCTTTACCATCTCCTGAGATATCTTAAGTGCTTTATATATAGCAGTAGCGGATACTATCTCCTTCTGATTTAAATATCTATTCCTTGAACTCATTGCAAGTCCAGTTTTCTCTCTTATTGTTGGCATATTTATAATCTCAATATCTAAATTTAAATCTCTTGCCATCCTTCTTATAACCAACAACTGTTGGTAGTCTTTTTCCCCAAAATACACCCTCTTAGGTTTAACTATATTAAAGAGTTTTAATACAACTGTTGCAACCCCTTTAAAGTGTCCTAATCTAAACTTACCACATAGGGGTTCTGTAATATCTTCTACATTTACAAAAGTCTTATACCCTTCAGGGTACATCTCATCTGCCGACGGCAAAAACAAATAATCCACTTTGCTCTTGGATGCTATTATCTTGTCTTTCTCAATATCCTTTGGATAATTATGATAATCCTCTCCAGCAGTAAACTGGGTCGGATTAACAAATATTGAGAGTATAACTGCATCATTATCCTTTTTTGCCTTCTCTATGAGGGAAGCATGCCCCTTATGAAGTGCACCCATTGTAGGGACAAAACCAATACTCTTACCTCTCTTTCTTAAAGCCAGAGATGTCTTCTGCATTTCTGAAACTGAACTGATTACTTTCATTTTAAAATCTTAAATATTTTTAGCCACAGATTTACACAGACTAAATAAAAATATCTCTAAAGAAGAAATTATTTTAGTCAGTGAAAGTCAGTGGCAAATAAATCTTTTTCTTCGCTTCCTCTGTGTTCTATGCACTGTGCTAATTAAGTTTTTGCCCCTTTCTGAACTGGGCGTAGATGCCTCTCATCCATAAAATAGCTGTGGTCATCTGTAGGAAAATTCCCATCTGCCACATCTTTGATATATTCCTTTACAGCATTTTTGATAATCTCTCCTCCCTCAACATATCTCTTCACAAATTTAGGTTTAAATTCCCCTGACAGCCCAAGGAGATCATGAATAACCATAACCTGCCCATCACAGAACTGCCCTGCACCAATCCCAATAGTGGGTATTTTTAGTTTCTGTGTTATCTCTTTAGCCAATTCAAGCGGTATCCCCTCAAGGACAATTGAAAATGCCCCTGCATCTTCCAAAGCCTTTGCATCCTCAATTATATCCCTTGCCTGTATAGATTTTCTGCCCTGAACCTTATAACCGCCAAATTTATGTATTGATTGAGGTGTAAGCCCTATATGCCCCATGACAGGTATGCCTATCTCCACAAGAGCACTTGCAATCTCCTGAATGGCAATACCACCCTCCAATTTTACTGCCTCTGCCCCGCCTTCTTTTATCAGCCTCCCGACGTTTTTTAGAGCATCATCAATAGAGACCTGATAGGACATGAATGGCATATCTGCAGCAAGAAATGCCCTCTTAATTCCTCTCTTCACAGCCTTTGTGTGATATATCATATCCTCAAGAGTTACAGGGAGGGTATTTTCATAACCAAGGACAGTCATCCCAAGCGAATCACCTACTAAGATAATATCTATACCTGCCTCATCAAGAAGCCTTGCAAATGGATAATCATAGGCAGTCAGGGCGGTAATCTTTTTCCCATCAGACTTCATTTTCTGTATATCAATAATTGTAACCTTGTTCTTTTCCATTTTTCTTACCTCCGAAAATAAAAAAGCCTTCTGAACGGGTTCAGAAGGCTTAACTTTCTATCGTAACAGTTGGGGTTAATCCCTATACGCCTAACCTGTAACTTAGAGCCTTTATTAAGGTCTCCTGTTACTATCTGCTGATACAACCGAAAACACCTTCCATCCCGGTCCAGTTAAATGGATCCAAGTGGTGAATAATATTCTCTGCCCTTTTTATGCGATAAAATCTTTTTAATTAAATCCTTTAAATCCTCTTTCCTTTCAACAAAGTTAATATCATTGGCATTTACAATCAAAATCGGTGACTGTGTATAATGAAAAAAATAATTATTGAATGCCTTATTTACCCCATCAAGATACTCATTATTGATATTTTTTTCAAAAGCCCTGCCGCGCATATTTATTCTTTTTTTCAGAGTATCAATATCTGCCTGCAGGTATATGAGCAAATCCGGCTTTGGGATTTTATGCCTCAATATGGAATATACATCCTCATAGAGCCTGATTTCATCGTTATTAAGATTAATATACGCAAATATTCTGTTCCTGTCAAATATATAATCGGTAATTGTAACCCTGTTGAATAGGTTATACTGTGATAGGCTCATCTGCTGCCTGTATCTGCTTAACAGGAAAAACATCTCAGTCTGGAAGGCATATCTCTCCCTGTTTTTATAAAATTCTTTAAGAAAGGGATTGTCTTCAACAGTTTCTAATACTGTATGTGCATTAAAATATTCACCAAGCAGCTGCACAAGGCTGGTCTTTCCAATACCTATTGGACCTTCAATAGCAATATATCGGGCTTTATCCAGTTCCATAGAGGCTCTACTTTCTGCTCTTTACCAACTTTATTTAACAGCAGACTAATACTCTTTTTTATAATAGGATGGATGAGATTTTCATCTATCTCAGCCAATGGCTCAAGGACAAATCTCCTCTTATGTATTTCCGGATGAGGAATCTTTAATCTATCCTCATTTACTATTAGATTATCATATAGAAGAATATCAAGGTCTATTGTCCTTGGCCCGTTTTTTATATGCCTTTTTCTTCCGAGCCTTTTCTCTATATCCTGTAAATCTGACAGCAAAAAATAAGGTGTCAGGTCAGTCTCAATTTTTACCACACAGTTTATAAACCAGTCCTGATTGATATTGCTAATAGGTTCGGTTTTGTAAAAAGATGATACAAAAATTATTTTACTCCCTTTTATTTTCCCTATCTCATCTATCCCTTTTATACAATTATCTATTTTATTTCCTACATTAGAGCCTATGCCGATATAGACAGAATGTCCAGACATAATAAAAACTTTTTATTTTTTTCTTTTATTCACAACAGCTTGCTCTTTAAAAAAATCTTATCAAAATGATAACATCATTTCCTAAAAGAAATCAAATACATAAAATCCCCTCTTCTTAGGAGAGAGGGGAGGTGAGGGGTTCGTCCTTGACAGATTTTTTTCACAGGTCTATATTACACATTGTGAAAGCAATTTTCTATCTATTTGATTGTTAGTGGTGAGGAGTAGCATGCCAATACAATTAAAAACCTTACTTGGTTTTTTAGGAGTGGTTTTTCTTGCTTCATGTACTGCGACTCCGCAGGTTCAGGTAAAAAGCCTAGGGATGTCTATGGAGTTAAAGCGGGAGGCGTATGTTGTTCAGGCAGCAGCCTTTTCCCCTGATGGTAGATATGCCTTAACAGGAAGTTGGGATAAAACTCTTAAGCTTTGGGATGTTTCAACAGGGAAGCAGATAAAAATATTTAAAGGGCATAAAGAAAGAGTTATGTCCGTCACCTTTTCCCCTGATGGCAGATATGCCATGTCAAAGGGTTTTGACGGCACTCTTCTCTGGGATGTTGGAACAGGAAAAGAAATAAGGGCATTTAACAAAGGGCTTTCAGTGATGAATAGCAACGCAGCCTTTTCCCCTGATGGAAGGTATGTTGTGTTAGCAGAGTTAGCGAGTATTGGACTCTGGGATGTTTCAACAGGGAAAAAGATAAGGGAATTAGAAACTGGATTTTTGGAGTCGGGTAATTTGACGAAAGCAGCATTTTCCCCTGATGGCAGGTATGTAATATCTGGAGGTTATCTCAATCTCTGGGATGTATCAACAGGCAAAAAGATAAGGACATTTCCTACTTCACCTTACCTTGTTCGAGCCGTAGCCTTCTCCCCTGACGGAAGGTATGCCCTGGGGAATACGAACACCACCCTTAATCTCTGGGATGTGGAAACTGGAAATGAGATAAGGACATTCACAGGGCATTTAGGTGAGGTTTTCTCTGTAGCATTTTCCCCTGATGGTAAGTATGGACTGTCAGGAAGTAAAGATGGAACCGTTAAGTTATGGGATATTTCTACAGGCAAAGAGATAAGAACATTTAAGGGGCATTCGCATTGGGTTGATTCTGTCTCCTTTTCTCCAGATGGAAGATATGCATTGTCAGGGAGTGAGGATGCCTCTACACGAGTCTGGGATGTCTCTATCGGAGAACAAGTAGCCATGATGGTCGGCTTTGACGATGGCGAATGGATTGTTACTACACCTGATGGGTACTACAACTCCTCTGAAAAGGGTGACAAGTATCTAAGTGTTAAAGTAGGAGGCAAATCTTACAGCATAGAACAGCTCCGTGAAAGCTTTTATCGTCCTGACCTTGTTAGGCTGTCACTATCAGGCGGGATACTCAAAGAATTTAAAAAACTATCTGACATTAAACAGCCACCAGATGTATCCATAATTGAAACTCCAAAGAGTGTTGATAAAGATGAAGTGGCTGTAACAGTTAGAATTGTGGATACTGGAGGAGGGATTGGAGATGTAAGGCTCTACCTCAATGGCTCTGCAATTATCCTTGACACCACCAGAGGATTTGAATATAGTCCCAACCAAAGATGAGAAGGCACTCCATAAAAAATATACAGTAAAACTACTTAATGGGTTGAACACAATCAGGGCAATTGCCTTTAACGGTGATAACACTATGCAGAGCACAGATGCCCTGTTTAATATAACAGCCTCATTCAAAACTCTTACCCGACCCTCATTATATGCACTAATAGTCGGTATCAATGAATACAAAAACCCGAAGCTTGAACTTAAATATGCAGTAGCAGATGCAGGACTCTTTGGAGATACAATCAATAAAGCATCATCAGGATTATTTGAAAAGATTATCATAAAGAGGCTCATTACAAAAGATGAGACAGAAAAAGAAAACATCGTCAAAGAGCTAAAAGCCGCACACTCTCTCAATCCTGATGACTTATTTATCTTCTATGTGGCAAGTCATGGAACTGTTGATGACGGAGAGTATTTCCTTATCACATCAAATGTAGGCTCAACATCCACAGCAAAACTAAAGACAGATGCCATACCTCAAAATACAATAAAAGAGCTCATAGCAAACATACCTACAACAAAAAAGCTGATAGTCATTGATACATGCAGTGCGGGTGCATTGGGAGATGCCATGCAAACTGCAATGCTCACCAGGGGTATGAATGAAGATACGGCAATGAAGGTCTTGAGCCGTGCTGTTGGCTCAACCATACTCATGGCATCAACTGCTGTTCAGCAGGCGATTGAAGGGTATCAGGGACATGGACTCTTTACCTATGTAATAGCTGAAGGGCTGTCAGGCAAGGCGGACAGCGATAAGGATGGGTTTGTGAAGACAACAGAGCTTGCAAATTATGTGGATGATGAAGTCCCTGCACTTGCAGAAAAGGTCTTTAAAAAGGCACAGTATCCGACTGTATCACCGAGCGGGATGGGGTTTCCTATAGGGAAGGTGAAGTAAACATTTTTCTTTTTATGACTCATATAATTTCTGTGTTCGTCTGCGTTCAATTTCATTTTTTGGATTAAAACTCAAGTTTCATTTCTGATAGTCTTCTCCTCACCTCTTCCATAACTCTCTTTTCCTCTTTCTCCCCATTTGCAATAAATGTAGCAGATAATCTAATATAGTGTCCAACATCATCCCATGGAACGGTGGATATTGATTTCTCTGTTATGAAATACTCGGAGAAATCCTCTGCCAGTTCAAACCTCCTTCCGCCTTTTATACCTTTTGGCGATCTTACATATAAATAGAATGAACCGCCTGGCATCTTTGCATTAAACCCAACTGAGTTCAATATTTCTACCATCATCTTGAGCCTTCTTTTATATTTTTCACAGATGGCATCGGTTATTTCAGGATGTTCCAATGCATGAATACCTGCTTTCTGTATTGATATAAACTGTCCTGAATCATAATTGTCCTTCACAAACCCAAACCCGCTTACTATAAGGGGATTGCCTGTTACAAATGCCAGTCTCCATCCTGTCATATTAAAAGCCTTTGATAGAGAATGAACCTCCACGCCTACATCTTTTGCACCTGGAATTGAAAGAAAACTTAAAGACTTTTCATTATAATTCAATGAAGCATAAGCTGCATCCTGAACGACTATAATATTATTCTCCTTTGCAAGCTTAACAACCTTTCTATAGAATTCTTCAGTGGCAACAGCACCTGTAGGATTATTTGGATAGTTTAAATAAAGAAGTTTTGCCCTTTTTCTTATATCATTTGGTATTGAATCTAAATCAGGAAGGAATCCATTTACTTCCTTCAATGGGAGGTTATAAACCTCTCCGCCATACCACTTTGTGTGCGTTGCAATTATAGGATAGCCCGGCACTGTCATCAGTGTAACATCGCCAGGATTTATATAAATGGCAGGAAACATTGCAAGTGCAGGCTTTGAACCTATGGAATGTAGCACCTCATTTACAGGGTCAACTGATACCCCATATATCCTTTCCATATACTTTGAGGCTGCATCCTTAAACTCCTGTATGCCATTGTCTGCATAACCCCTGTTTTCGGGTTTTGCACACTCCTCCTTCATTATATTAATTACCTCAGGAAAAGCCATCTCATCAGGCTCTCCTACACCTAGGTCTATAAGTTCAACATCAGGGTTCTTTTCTTTCGCAGCCCTCTTTGCCCTCTTTATCTTTTCAAACTTGTATATCTTTGTATCCTTCCCAAATTTTTCTCCTCCAAGCCTTTCGGCAAAGAGAGATTGAATATAACTCTCAGCCATTAATCCTCCCAATAAGAAAAACAAATAACCAAGCACTAAATACCAAAATAAGCTCCGATTGCCATTAACCAATGAAAAAAATTATTAACATATATTGATAGGAGATGTCAAAAGAAATATAATTAGAGAAACTCTGTTTTAAAAACACTGAATTTTAGGGTCAAAGTATATTTACAGTTATGAAAATACTTGCATTTATAAAATTTCAGGCTTATATTCAATACCGAAAGGAGGGATGAAGATATGAGAAAAATGACTGAGCAAAATTTAAGGGCAGCATTTGCAGGGGAGAGTCAGGCACATATGAAATATCTTATATTTTCTGACAAGGCAGAAAAAGAGGGGAAGCCAAATGTGGCAAGGTTATTCAAGGCAATATCCTTTGCAGAACAGGTCCATGCTACAAACCATTTTAAGACACTGCATGACCTTGGAGATACATCTTCAAATCTGAAGACTGCAATAGATGGGGAAACCTTTGAGGTTGAAGAGATGTATCCTGCCTATGATGCAGTAGCTAAACTTCAGGGGGAAAAGGGGGCGATACAGAGCATATATGGTGCTCTGGAGACAGAGAAGGTTCATGCGAAGATGTATAAAAATGCAAAAGATGCCGTAAGCAGCGGCAAGGATGTATCACTTGGGGCTGTTTTTATCTGTGATGTCTGCGGCTATACCGTTGAGGGTGAGGCACCGGATACTTGCCCTGTTTGCAAGGCAAAGAAGGATAGATTTAAAAAGTTTTAATTTTTCAGGGAGGTTTTTATGAATAAATGGAAATGTGGAGTATGCGGTTACATACATGATGGTGCGGATGCACCGAATAAATGTCCGAAATGTGGTGCACCAAAGGAAAAATTTGAAAAACTGCCTGATGATAAGGCACAACTCATAGAGAGGTCAAGATTAACAAATGGACTTCATCAAAAACTCTATACACTTTTAGATGAGGTATCGGCAGTATGTGATAATGGAATAGCTGACAACTTAGACCCGACCTGTATGGAAATTTTTAAAAGGATGAAAGACTGCTCATGGACTACAAAGCAGATGATAAAGGCTGAAATACAGGGGCATATTGGCAAAGGAAAGTGGGGATAAGCTTTATATAAGGGTGAAAGGGTAAGTTCCTTTCACCCTACCACATTATATCTCCTCTCCCTGAACTTAACCCCTAATTCTTTCTCTGCAATTTCCTTGCATTTTTCCTCATCAACTTCAGGGACATCTACAATTGTGGCTATAACCTCAGATATATATTTCTTTGCCTCCATTATAAACTCTTTAACTGCCTCGTAAGTGCCGTTCTTAAATACTGGGTGGCATATCTTATTATATTTTTCACTATCCTCCGCATCTATACTTACGGAGATAGTATCAACAAGCCCCTTTAACTCAGGGAGGATATTTCTCTTGTTTATAAGATTGCCATGCCCATTTGTATTGAGTCTTATCTTTCCACCCATCTCTTTAACCTTCTTTGATACCTCTTCAATAACATTGAGTCTCAGGGTTGGCTCTCCATAGCCGCAAAATACAATCTCATCATATCTCTTTGGGTCGCCTATCTCTTTAAGAATATCTTCACTTAAAGGCTCATCTTCAAGTCTCAAATTATATCCCTGAACCCATGGGTCTGTAGTCCTTGCACAGAAGTAGCATTCATTTGTGCATCTATTAGTAATGTTCAGATAAAGGGAATTCCTTATTTTATATGTAACCCTGCCAATTTCATTCACATCTCCAATCCCAAAAAGGTTATGGACATTCAGTCTTATTACCCGTTCAATATCCTCAACTGTCAATCCTTTTACCTCTGCGACCTTTTCTGCAACATGTCTCACATAGGCAGGCTCATTCCTCTTTCCCCGCATCTGCTGAGGGGCGAGATATGGACAATCGGTCTCTATAAGCAATCTGTTTGTTGGTATAGATTTAACAACCTTTCTCAACTTGTCTGCATTTGGATATGTAATAGGTCCTGCAAATGAAATATAAAATCCCATATCCATGCACCTCCTTGCCATCTCTTCATCCCCCGAAAAGCAGTGCATAATGCCGCCAATCTCTGATACCTTTTCATCTTTTAATATCTTAAGTGTATCCTCCCTTGCATCACGGCTGTGGACAATTACAGGTTTTTTAAATTCCTTTGCTATCCTTATCTGATTTATAAACTCCCTTTGTTGAATATCCCTTGGAGAGTAATCTTTATAATAATCAAGCCCTATCTCACCTACTGCAACTACCTTCGGGTCAGTGATTAATTTTATTATCTCTTTATAGGTATCGGTTGTTATCTCCTTTACCTCATGGGGATGGATGCCAGCAGATGCATAGATAAAATCATATCTACGGGCAAGTTCTAAAGCAGTCCTACTCCCTTTTAAATCAGAGCCTACATCAATTATCAGGGATATGCCTGATTCAACAGTCCTTTTTATAACCTCATCCCTGTCCCCATCAAACTGGGGCATCTCAAGATGGGCATGCGTATCAATCATGAATTTTTAATGTCCTATTTTAATATCCCAGCCTATATTGTATTTTGATAAAAGGGAGGTAATAATAGTTAAGGAATTTGTCATAAGAAGCACACCAAGGATTACGAGGAAAATACCGCTCATGACAGTTATGTAATTCATCCATCTGTTCAGTTTTTTGAAATATGCAAGAAAGGAATTCACTGCAAAGGATGTAAGAAGTAAGGGGAGTCCCAAGCCTGCAGAATATACCGCAAGAAGCTCTATGCCTGTGATTACTGATTCCTTTGTGCTGGCAATAAGTAATATAGAACCAAGTATTGGACCGATACATGGAGTCCACCCTGCTGCAAATACAACGCCTACAAAAAATGTTCCAAGATAGCCTGCAGGCTTATTCTGAATCTGCACCCGCCTTTCGGACATAAGAAAATTTAGCTTCAGGACACCCATAAAATATAAGCCTAATATTATTATAATAACCCCGCCGACCTTTCTTATAATATCCTGCTTTGTAAGAAAGAACTTGCCTGCAGATGTGGCACCGGCTCCGAGCATTATGAATATAAATGAGAACCCTGCGATAAAAATAAGAGAGTTCTTAACAGTGAGCCATCTTATCTCTTTTTTATTATCAGTAGATGTGAGTTCGTCATAGGTAAGCCCTGTGATGAATGTAATATAAAATGGAATGACAGGAAGGACACAGGGGGATACAAATGACAGAAGCCCTGCCAAAAACGCCATAATAAAAGACACATCTGGTGTAAGTCCCATATTGCTATAATATCAAAAATGACAAAAAAAACAAAAAAGATTTAGACAAATTTGAATGCTGGCGTTTTCCGTTATCAAATAGCCTCACCACATGGGCTATGGCATCTATAGTTTTAATGGATTGAATTATATCCTTCCCCCTCTCCGTTGCCTCTCCTGTAAGCCCTGCAACATCAATGGATGTCAAATCTGCATAGACAACCTTCTTTGGATTAAACATCTTTGTCAGTATCTTTAATTAAAGTTGAATTTTAAATTTCTTATTGATAATATAAATTTTGACTTTGGGGGATCGTCTAACGGCAGGACGGCAGACTCTGAATCTGTCTATCTAGGTTCGAATCCTAGTCCCCCAGCCAAAATTCATTTCATCCCCACATGAACTGCCACAATACCGAATGTGAGGTTAAAATATTTCACATCGTTTAAACCCTCTTTCTCCATAATTTTTTTGAATTCTTTCTGGTTGGGGAATTCCATGACGGAATCGGGGAGGTATTGATACGCATATCTTTTGCCCGAAATAATTCCACCTATAAATGGCAGGATTCTTTTAAAATAGAGGTGATAGATTTTCTTGAGGATTTTATTGGATGGATTTGTAAACTCAAGTATGACAACCTTGCCATTTTGCTTTATAACCCTCCTCATCTCTCTTATTCCTCTTCTTATATCAGAAAAATTTCTGACACCAAAGGCTGATATTGCTCCATCAAAGTAATTATCTTCAAATGGTAAGCCCATAGCATTTGTCTCCAGCAGAGTGATGCTATCTGAAAGCCTCTCCCTTTCAGCCTTTTTTCTCCCTGCGTAAATCATCTCAGGTGTGAAATCTACCCCGATAATCTTTTTTCCACCCCCCCCCTGCCTTACAATCTCTATTGCACAATCCCCTGTCCCTGTTGCAACATCCAAAAATAAAACGCCACCTGATTTTAATAGCTCTCTAACGGCAAACTTCCTCCAGTAAACATCCCTCCTCAGACTCAAGAGCTTATTTAAAAGGTCATATCGGTGGGCTATGTCGGAAAACATCTCTTTGACAAAGGCATCTTTATTTTCCTGAATTGGCATAAAATTATTCTAACATGGACACTATTTTCATGGTAACTTAAAAGCAACTGGCAGTAAAACTAATTGTCTCGCCTGTGAAGTATGACTTTAAACTTTTATTTTTATGATATGTATTGTAACATTAATCTGCATGGAGAAATGGAGCGAGCTTGAAATTGTAACTGAAGAAAGAAAGAAATTCCCGTTTCTTCATCTTTTATTACTGCTTATTACCTTTATAAGCACAATGCTGGCAGGGGCAATCCAGGAAGGTATAAACCCCATAGTCCAGCCTCATTTAATATATAAAGGACTTCCATTTTCTCTGACCCTTATGCTTATACTGGGGACACATGAAATAGGACATTATATCGCTTCAAAGAAGAATGGTGTAAGTGCCACACTTCCGTATTTTATTCCTGCACCATCACTCCTTGGAACATTTGGGGCTTTTATAAAAATGAAATCCCCTATACCTGATAGAAAGGCACTTCTGAAAATAGGCGTCTCAGGCCCTATAGCTGGTTTCATAATCGCACTGCCGGCAACCATCATTGGACTTTGGCTGTCTGAAGTAAGAGAGCCGTCACAAATAAAGGAGGGTATATCACTTGGCTCATCACTCCTCCTCTCTTTTTTGACGAAGGGCATACTCGGAGTCACAGATGATACTGCTGATATTCTTCTCCACCCTGTGGCATTTGCCGGGTGGATTGGGCTATTTGTAACTGCATTAAATCTCCTTCCTATGGGACAGCTTGACGGCGGGCACATAACATATTCATTGTTCAAAAGCTGGCATAAGTATCTTTCATGGCTCATCTTTATCTCCCTTATTCCGCTTGGATTCCTCTGGGAAGGCTGGCTTTTATGGGTTGCGGCTGTATTCGTTTTCGGATTGAGGCATCCGCAGTTGATTGATGAAACAACACCGCTTGATAAGGGAGATAAGATTCTTGGTGTAATTGCAATTATTATCTTTATCATTACATTCATACCTGTTCCATTTAAAATTTGATTATGTTACTTGTTGGACTTACCGGAGGAATAGCTGCAGGAAAGAGTTTGGTATCCGAGATACTCAGGGGATTGGGGGCTTATATAATTGATGCCGACAAGATTGCACGGCAGGTTGTTGAGCCTGAAAAACCTGCATGGTTTGAGATAGTAAAATTTTTTGGGAGAGACATTATAAATAAGGATAAAACAATCAACAGGAAAAGGCTTGGTGAAATTATATTCAATGACCCTGTCAAAAAAAGGAAATTGGAGGAGATAGTTCATCCAAAGGTAATAGAAGAAGAGAACAGGCTGGTTAAGGAATATGGGAGAAAAAATCCTAATGGCATTGTGATTATAGACGCAGCCCTTCTGATTGAGGCGGGGAGTCATAAGAGGGTGGATAAATTAATTGTAGTTTATGCCGATAAAGAAACTCAATTTAAAAGATTATCTGAGAGGGATGGATTGAGCCGAGCCGATGCCGAGAAAAGAACAGCCTCCCAGCTGCCATTGGATAAAAAGGTTAAAATGGCGGATTTTGTTATAGATAATAGTAAGGGTATTGAAGAAACACGGAGACAGACTATTGATATATTTAATAAGTTAAGCGGTAGATTCAAATAGTTGCAATTATTGAGATTTTTTGTAAAATATGGACACTAAAGAGGATTGTCTATGGAGATGATTGATATAATCGCAGAGCTTAACAGGATTATAAAAAACATTGACAGGGCAGTTATAGTATCAAAAGAGGTTAATGAAATTCTGAATAAAGTGGAGGTGTAAGGAGAATTAAGGGCTATGATAGCTGGGGTTGGGGTTGATATTGTAAAGATTGGGAGGATAAAGACTGCGGTTGACAGATGGGGGGAGAAGTTTATGGATAGGGTGTTTACAGAAGATGAAAAAAATTATTCCCTTAGCAAATATAATCCATATCCTCATCTTGCGGCGAGGTTTGCCTATAAAGAGGCATTGGCCAAGGCACTGGGGACAGGGTTCGGGATGGGCATAAAATGGAAGGATATAGAATTAATAAGAAATGAGAATGGCAAACCTGAGGCGAAGCTTAACGGGACTGTAAAAGAATTAGCCGACAGGAAGAACATTAAGAATGTTATGGTCAGTATCTCACATGATACCGATTACGCTATTGCGTATGTAACAATACTAAACTAATTGGACGAAGGTAAAACACATTTCTCCGCTTCCCTTATTTTTTTGTTTTTTATGAAAATTGTAACCGCAAAAGAGATGCAGGATATAGACAGGATTGCGATTGATGATTATGGGATTCCAGGCATTGTCCTCATGGAAAATGCCGCAAAAGGGGTAGTTGCATCCCTATTTAAAAAATTTCCTGATATTAAAGATAAAAAAGTAGGGATATTTGCTGGGAAGGGGAATAACGGCGGTGATGGTCTTGCAGTGGCGAGGCTCCTTACTGATAAAGGTATTGCAACAGAAGTCTATCTCCTATCAAAAAAGGATACGCTTAAGGGTGATGCAAAGACCAATCTGGATTCAGCCGAAGGGATGGGTATAAAAATCCTTGAGATAGTTTCATTAGATGAACTTGAAGCTGTTAAAGATAGTATCCTCAAGAATGATATTTTTATTGATGCCATATTTGGAACAGGTTTAACCTCAGGTGTTAAGGGATACTACACAGATGTAATAAATTTTATAAATTCTTCAAAAAAGTTTGTCCTTTCCATTGATATACCCTCAGGCTTAAGCTCTGACACAGGGGAAGTTATAGGTGAGCATATAATGGCAGACCTTACAGTTGCCCTATGCCTTCCAAAGATTGGGGAGATACTTTATCCAGCGGCTGAATATGTAGGGGAATTAGATGTAGTAGATATAGGTATACCTGAATTAATTATTAATAACCGAGATATTAAAATAAATCTCATTGAAGAGAAAGATGCAGCAGGAATACTCCCAAAAAGAAAACCCGATACACATAAAGGGACTTATGGACATTTGGTTGTCATTGCCGGCTCAAGGGGGAAGGGTGGGGCGGCGGCTTTATCAAGCATATCTGCACTAAGGGCTGGCACAGGACTAGTCACGCTTGCATTACCTGAGTGTCTGAATATATCCTTTGAGGCAGGCATCCCTGAGGTTATGACACTTCCGCTTCCTGATACAAAAGAGGGGACTATTGATAAGTCCGCACTGAATATATTAATAAAATTTTTGGAGGGGAAATCCGCACTCCTGATAGGGCCTGGTATTACAACCAATCCATCTACATCTTCACTAATAAAAAATCTTATAAAAAAAGTCAGTTGTCCGATGCTTATTGATGCAGATGCTCTGAATATAATAGCTGATAAGATAGAGTTACTTAAAGATAAACTATTCCCTGTAATAGTGACACCTCACCCCGGCGAGATGGCAAGGATGCTAAATACAACATCAAAGGAGATACAGGCTAATAGAATTGAATCAAGCCGAAAACTATCTGTTGAATATGGGATATATGTAATATTAAAAGGTGCAAGGACTATTGTTGCTACTCCGGAAGGTGAAGTATATGTAAACCCAACTGGAAATCCCGGAATGGCTACAGCGGGGACAGGCGATGTCCTTTCAGGAATTATTGCCGGATTCATGACACAGGGATTATCAGCAAGAGATTCATCAATACTCGGTGTATATCTGCATGGATTGGCTGGAGATATTGGTGCAGAAAAATTAAGTCAGACTGCACTTATTGCAAGTGATTTATTAAAAACATTTCCAGAGGCAATTAAGAGAGTGGAAAGATTTAATGAGAAAATGCCTTAAGAGGGGTAAAGAAAAGATTAATATCAACCTATCTACCCCTCTTATAAAATAAATCAAAACTATACCCCTGTCTCACTCCCCTTATAGGCAGACCTTACCCTTTCCTTTTTTTCTTCTATAAAATCCTTCATCTTGCCTATGCCTTCTTTAGATTTGTCCAATACTGTGCCATAGGTATCTATTACAGTGTCTCTTACTTTTTCAGCAGTATCTTTTATCTTCTCTCTTGTCTCTTTACCTGCTGCTGGTGCAAAAAGAATCCCGAGTGCAGCACCTACGGCACCACCCAAAAGGAATGCCAAGGTTACCTCTAACATTGTTGAGCCTTTATTCTCTGACATTCAAATCACCCCCTTTTCCTTTTTAAAGATTTTAGCGTGTACAAAATTCCCCCAACAAGCCCCGCCGCTACTACAAATGGTTTCTTAACATTTTTGGCAATAGCTTCTGTAATATAAGGAAGCTTACTACCGACAGTCTTGAATTTTTCTATAGCATCACCAATTCCATCAATCTGCCCCCTGACCTTGTCAATTACAGGGACTGTTTCTTTTAAAACAACCTTTGCATCCTCAGAAAGCTCCTGAATACTCCTCGCAGTCTGACGGAGTTGAATTATAGCAGGTATTAAATACACTACGAGCATTAAAAATCCAATTGCTATCAGAAAGACTGAGAGTTCTATAAGTGTAACAGTAAAAGTCATTTGATTTATTCCTCCGATATAAATATATATTTAAATATGAGGTTAGTCAACCTGAAAAAGTCTTTTTTATGAATAATAGCCCCAGATTGTCATTACAATAAAGCTAAGCGTCAATAGGATACCTATGAATGTTGCAATAGGGCGTCTTAAGGGGTGTCTTTCTGGATGCTTGTCAAAAAAAGGGAATATGATTAAAAGAAATATTATTATCCCCTGACCAATCACACCCAATATCTTTGGAGCCCCTCTGCCAAGGAATTCAAATATCTCGGCAGCCTTTAAAAACTGATACCCTGCAAGAAAATACCATTCAGGCTTTATATGCTCAGGTGTTACAAATGGGTCAGCCTTCTCACCCAGATGCGGCGGAAAAAGAGTAACAAGTGAAATCATAACTCCCATTATAAGGAGTATAATTATAACTTGTTCAAAAACATGGTGAGGGAAGAACCAATGCGCCTCCCCTTTTTCTATCTTCTCTAACTTCTCTCTTATTGGAAGATGCTTTGTTTCAACCTCTTTTTTGAACATATTTGAACATAGATTAAAAATAGAAAATAAGAACTATACCCGTAAGTGAAAGATTATCAAAGAAGGCAAAGAAAGTCATCAAGAAAATTATGGGAAACTCCTCCTCCTTTTTCTGTTTTTTTATTTAAGTGTCTGTGGTAAAATATCATGCATTTTGAAAACATGATAAGTGTTTTTATGTAAGCAATTCTATTAAGAAAGGAGAAAAAGAATGGCAAAGGTTTATTATGAGAAGGATGCGGATTTAAAGTATTTGAAAGGTAAGACAATTGCAGTGATTGGTTATGGAAGTCAGGGGCATGCACATGCTCTAAATTTAAAGGAAAGCGGTCAAAATGTAATTGTGGGTTTAAGAAAAGGGAGTGATTACTGGAATAAGGCAAATGGTTCAGGACTTAAGGTTGAAACGGCATCTGATGCTGCAAAAAAGGCGGATATTATAATGATGCTGATTCCCGATACGAAACAGAGAGAGGTCTTTGAAAATGATATAAGACCGAATTTAAAAAAAGGTAATGCAATTGCCTTTGCCCATGGTTTTAATATACATTTTGGCCAGATTGTCCCGCCAAAAGATATAGATGTATTCATGGTAGCACCAAAGGGTCCGGGGCATCTTGTCCGCAGGGTTTATACTGAAGGGAAAGGCGTTCCATGTCTCATAGCAGTCTATCAGGATGCTACAGGAAGGGCAAAGAATATCGGGCTCGCATACGCAAAGGGTATCGGTGGGACAAGGGCAGGCGTAATTGAGACTACATTTAAAGAGGAGACCGAGACCGATTTATTCGGGGAGCAGGCAGTCCTCTGCGGCGGTGCTTCTGAATTGATAAGGGCAGGTTTTGATACACTTGTAAAGGCAGGCTATCAGCCGGAGGTTGCATATTTTGAGTGCCTCCATGAATTGAAGCTTATTGTAGATTTAATTTATGAAGGGGGTATCAGCAATATGAGATATTCCATTAGTGAGACTGCGAAATATGGCGATATTACAAGGGGCCCAAGGGTAATAACAGATGAGACACGCAGGGAGATGAAAAAGATTTTGCATGAAATCCAATCAGGGGAATTTGCAAGGGAATGGATAGTGGAGACTCAGGCTAACCGCCCTGTGTATAACGCCCTCCTCAAAAAAGGTGCAGAGCATAAGATTGAAGAGGTCGGAGAGAAGTTGAGGAAGATGATGGGGTGGATTGGGAAGAAGGTGATCTGAAAGGTTATTCCGAGCGAAGCGAGGAATCTCATAAAATGCCAATTCCAATAGTTTCCGATGGATTCAGATTTATTATTCCCCTATTCATTTTGTCAGGCATATCAATTTATTTTTGCCTAACGGTTCTCTCAATAATATTAAGTATTCTAACTATCTTTGTAATTGGTTTTTTCCGTGACCCTGAGAGGGAGATTCCAACAGGCGAGGGGATAGTTGTATCACCTGCTGACGGAAAGGTAGTAAAAATACAGGGTGTAAAGGGTGATGCAATTTATGGCGGGGATGCAGTATGTATAAGCATATTTCTCTCCATATTCAATGTCCATGTAAACCGCGCCCCTTATGAAGGTGTGATAAAAAAGGTTGTATATAATCACGGTAAATT
>DNJG01000075.1 GCA_003489165.1 Nitrospinota bacterium
AAATTGGTGGCCCGGTGATACACCTTTCGAGGTATGTGTCGGTGCTATACTTACCCAAAATACTGCATGGCAGAATGTGGAGAAGGCAATAGTAAATCTAAAGAAACAAAAAATTTTAAAACCGCATAAGATTAATAAATTACCAACCAAAAAACTTGCCAGTTATATTATCCCTGCCGGCTATTTCAATGTAAAGGCAAAGAGGCTAAAAAATTTTATATCCTTTTTGTGTGAAGAATATGATGGGGAAGTGTCTAATATGTTTTCCAACGGCTCTGGCAATCTTAGAAACCATTTGTTAAGTGTTAATGGTATTGGACCTGAGACTGCGGATTCTATCCTGCTTTATGCAGGCAATGTTCCTATTTTTGTTGTAGATGCCTATACAAAGAGGATATTCCATAGATTGAACTTAACCCCTGAAGATATAACCTATCATGAGATGCAGGAAATCTTCATGGAAAACCTGCCTCTTGATGCTATGCTATTTAACGAGTATCATGCCCTGATAGTAATGCTGGGAAAGAATTACTGCAAGAAAAAACCTCTTTGTAAAGAATGCCCTATTAAAAATTGCGATTTTAGAACTCTTTGACGCTTGAACTGTGAGGTGGCTGTAAGTCATTTGCTGGAGTGATTTGTTATCTGCTGGCATCAAAAAATATACTTGGTATGAGGAGTCCGCTGGATAAATGAATAAAAACTTCTTAAAATGGAATTCATAGTTGACCTTACAATGGGAAAATTGGTTAAATGGCTAAGAATTGCAGGTTATGATACTATTTTCTATAATTCAGTGAAGCTGGATAAAATAATGGATATTGCCTCAAAGGAGGGGCGTATAATATTAACGAGAAATAGCGGTTTCATAAAAAAGGAGAGAAAGGTTTTAGAGGAAAGAGGTATCCCACATCTTTTATTGGCATCTGACAGTGTTGAAGAACAGCTTAAAAAGACGGCAAATTATTTTAAACTTGACCTGAAGGAGAGTTCTTTTACTCTCTGTATAGATTGCAACAAGCCTCTCATTCACATATTAAAAGAGGATGTGGCTGGAAAGGTTCCAGAATATGTTTATCAAAAGTATAATGAATTTGTCCATTGTGAGAACTGTAAGAAGATATTTTGGAGAGGAACCCATAGAGAGAGAATGGAAGAAGGGTTAAGTGTATTGTAAAAACATTTATAGCAGGAGGAAGCTATATGAAATATGGTGAAAAGGCGATTAAAAATGCAAAATTGGAAGCATGGGATAATCCATATCCCGGGAGAGATTATAAAATTGAAATAAATTTTCCTGAATTTACATGCCTCTGTCCCCGTTCAGGTTATCCTGATTTTGCTACAATTGTAATAAATTATATTCCTGATAAATATATAATAGAACTTAAGTCGTTAAAAATGTATATGAACAGTTATAGAAATAAGTATATCTCTCACGAGGCAGTAACAAATAAAATCTATGATGATTTAAATAAGATATTGAAACCGCATTTTATGGAAGTAATAGGGGACTTTAATGAGAGGGGGAATGTAAAGACAGTAATAAGGGTTACATCTCAACCCGATTAAGCTGTATTGCCTCCTCTTTCAATTTCATTATCCTGTTAAAAGATTCATCAATTCTTTTTTCTTTTATTTCCCCGTTTTTTACCGATTTTAATATAGAATTTAATATTGTCAGTTGTTTATCATGGCTATGACAGATTAAAAGGATGTCAACTCCTGCCTTAACAGATTGAATTGCAGAAATTTTATCGCTGTAATTATTTGAGATTGCCTTCATTTCCAAATCATCAGTAATTACTACACCATTAAACCCAAGTTTTTTTCTTAATATATCTGTGATTATTCTTTCCGACATAGTGGCAGGATAATCAGGGTCTAAAGCAGGATAAAGAACATGGGCTGTCATAATAGCCTTAAGTCCTGCCTTGAAGGTATTTTCAAATGGCTTAAATTCTATCCCTTCCAATCTTTCTACCCCATGATTTACGACAGGAAGTTCAAGGTGGGAGTCAGAGAAAGTATCCCCATGTCCGGGGAAATGTTTTCCAACTGCAATTATTCCCTTATCATGGAATGCCTTTATAACACAAGAGCCTAAGAGGGATACAATATCAGGGTCGGAACTGAAAGAACGGTCTCCAATTATAGGATTTTTGGGATTTGTGTTTACATCAAGCACAGGAGCCATATTCATATTTACACCTATTTCTATCAGCTCATCTGCCATCAAAAGGGCATTTGACCTTACTGCATCTTCTGAACCTGTTCTTCCAAGCTCACCATAAGAGGGGTATTGTCTGAAAGGAGGTTTGAGCCTGAATATCCTCCCCCCCTCCTGGTCAATTGCGATTAAGAGAGGTTTTTTATTGTTTTTAATTGATAATTCCTGAAGGGAGTTGCATAAATCTTTAACCTGTGACATGGACTCTATATTTCTTGAAAACAGTATTACCCCTCCGACCCCATAATCAGTTATCATTCCTTTTAACTCATCTGATATAGTAGTCCCATGAAATCCTATCATCAACATCTGTCCTAATTTTTTATTGATAGGGATATTGTTCATAGTCGCATTATGATAACAGATATTTTCGTAATAATAATTTTATTTTTAAGGATGGAAAAATATGGTAAATTAAGCCATATTTAAGTAGGAGGTAGTTTGACAAAAAAAATAATAATTGCAATTACAGGTGCGAGTGGTGCTGTATATGCAAAACACCTTTTTGATTCACTTCATAAAAAGGGCATAGAACTGCATATTATTATCTCAGAAAATGCAAAAGGGATATTAAAGGATGAGACAGGGATAGGCGAGGGCTATTTTAAAAAGAAGAATGTCTCAATATATGAAAATTCCAATATAAATGTCCGGATAGCAAGCGGCTCTTTTAGATTTGATGGCATGGTTGTTATCCCTGCAAGTATGGGGACTCTTGGGAGAATAGCGAATGGTTATTCCAATAATCTGATAAGCAGGGTTGCAGATGTAGCACTAAAAGAGAGAAGGAAGCTGATAATAGTCCCCCGTGAGACTCCTTTAAATGATATTCACTTAAATAATATGCTGACTTTAAGCCGTGCAGGTGCGGTAATACTCCCCGCATCCCCTGCCTTCTATCATAAGCCGGAAAATATTGACGATATTGTAAAATTTATTACAGCAAGGATTCTCAATCAGCTTGACATAGACAATGACCTTATCCCTCCATATGCTGAAGAGATTTAAAATTATACTTGAAGATATAAAGATTCAGCATACAATATTTGCACTCCCATTTGCCCTTATGAGTGCCTTTATTGCTTCTAATGGGGTTCCACCTTTAGACAAATTATTATGGATACTTCTGGCAATGGTGGGAGCAAGGAGTTTAGCAATGTCCTTCAACAGGATTGCTGATGTGGATTATGACGGGGAAAATCCAAGGACGAAGGAGAGGGCGCTCCCAAAGGGCAGAATAAGAAAATCACACTATATAATATTTTTACTACTTTCAGCTATTCTCTTTATGTTTTCATGTATGATGCTTAACAGACTGGCACTTATCCTATCGCCTGTAGCATTACTAATTGTCTGCTTTTACTCATATACAAAGAGGTTTACAATATTCTCCCATTTTTTTCTGGGTCTTTCATTGAGTCTTGCACCAATAGGGGCATGGGTTGCAATAAGGGAAGAGGTTTCAATGGTATCTATAGTTCTTGGGCTTGCCGTGATATTCTGGCTTGCAGGACTTGATATTATTTATTCCTGTCAGGATATTGAGTTTGACAAGAGAAAAGGACTTTTTTCATTTCCTGCAAAGCTTGGTATTGAAAGGGCACTAAAATTGTCTGCCCTGTTTCATATTATAATGACACTACTCCTCTTTTTATTGGCTTTTATAGACAATCTTGGGTTTCTATATATAATAGGAGTTATTTTAATTGCAGGACTACTTATGTATGAACACTATATAGTAAAACCTGATGACCTTTCCCGTGTCAATGTGGCATTCTTTAATGTGAACGGTATTATAAGCATTGGATTGATGATTATGACTATAATTGATGTGATTTATTAAAGTAATGCCAAGCTGAAAATTTTTCCAACCAAGAACCTCATAAAATTCTTGTAATTATTTTTCTTGACAATAAGTATCCTTTTAAATAGAATGAACGCAAGTTCATGTGAACATTGATTCATTAACAATAAATTAACTAATTATATATGAACAGAAGAACTGCTACAGAATCAAAAGAGAGTATTTTAGAGGCTGCGATTAAGGTGTTCTCTGAAAAGGGATATTCTCAGACTACCATAAGAGAGGTTGCAAAGAGGGCGGGGATAAGTGTGGGGGGGGTATATATATATTTTAAGAATAAAGAAGAGATATATTTTACCCTTTTAAAATACCTGCTGGACGAATTCAGGGATAGGGCAGGAGAGTCTATTAAAGATATTGAAGACCCTGCAGAGGCTGTTAAAAACTATATAGCCATAAACCTCAATTATGCAAAAAAATTCAAAGGGCTTATCCTGATTGAGGGCAGGGAGCATGGTTTTACATCCTGCATTGATATTAAAAAAAAGTTTTTTAAAGGGCAGAGGAAATTGTTGGAAAGTATAATTAAAAATGGAATAGACTCAGGTAAGTTTGAGAGGTGTAATATAAAAGGGACTGCGAAGGTAATTATAGGAACATTAAGGGGTTTTATCCTCTCACTCGTTATGGATTCAGATTCCCTTTTTTCTCCAGAGGAGTGCAGCGTTCTTATACTTAACGGGATATTAAAGAGAGGTAAAAAATGAAGAAAAGACCAATATTATTTTTAAGTTGCTGTTTACTGTTTACTGTCTGCTGTTTACTTTTTTTTACGGGATGCGAAAAAAAAGAGGTAAAGAAAGTTGCGGAGAAAATAATAAATGTTCAGGTCCAGCCTGTAAAGAAGAAGTCCTTAAGACCATTTATTAATAGCATTGGAACATTAACCCCTTATGAAGAAGTTACAGTCAGCGCTGAGGTGGATGGTGTCCTTAGGGATGTAATGGTGGATAACGGCACAATAATATCAAAGGGGATGCCACTTGCGCTTATAGATGATACAGATTATAGCCTTGAAGTTGAGAGGACAAACGCTGCATTAAAACAGGCAGAGGCAAATCTATCAAATATAAAACTGGAATATCAGCGGAAAGAAGAGCTTTACAAGAAGGAACTTTTAGCAAAACAGCAGTATGATGATGTATCGGCAAGGTTGTCCATTGCAGAGGCTGAGATTGAGAGGGCAAAATCTTCACTTGCCACTGTAAGGCAGAAACTTTCAAAGACTAAAATATATTCTGCCTTATCTGGTGTTGTTAAAGAGAAAAAGGTGTCGGCAGGAAATTATGTGAAAAACGGCACACAGCTTTTCACAATCATTCAGACAAATCCTGTAAAACTTGATTTTACCGTAAGTGAGAAGGATTTAGAAAAGATCAGGAAAAGGCAGGATGTCCTTCTTAAAATCTATGCATTCCCTGACAGGGAATTCAGCGGAAAGATAAGTATTGTTTATCCAAGCATTGATGAGAGGACGAGGACAGTCAGGGTAGAGGCGCTTGTCCCTAATGGTGAAGGATTTTTGAAGCCAGGATTTTTTGCCAAGGTTATGCTATATATCGGGGATGAAAAAGACATAATCCTTGTGCCTGTAACATCACTTCTTTATGAGGCGGAGAGAATAAAGGTGTTTGTGGTAGATGGTGATAAGGCAAAGGAGAGATTTATAAAAATTGGGCAGAAATATAGAATACAGTTGGCAGTTGGCAGTCAGCAGTCGGCAGTCGAGGAGTATACTGAAATAATTGAAGGATTGAAAGAAGGCGAACAGGTTGTTGTCGTCGGGCAGCAGAATCTGTTTGAAGGAGCAAAAGTGAAAATACAGTCAACAGTCCTCAGTCAGCAGTCGGCAGTCAAGGAATAAAAAAAATGGCTAAAATTGAGAAGTTTGAAGATATTAAAGCATGGCAAAAGGCAAGAGGCTTGGTCAAAATGATTTACGACCTTACAAACAAAAATTCAAAATTCAATACAGATTTCAGCTTAAAGGAACAAGTAAGAAGGGCGTCAGTTTCAGTAATGAGTAATATTGCAGAGGGATTTGCAAGGAGAACTGATAAAGATTTCTCAAGATTTTTGTATATAGCCCTTGGTTCTGTATCAGAAGTTCAAAGTCAGTTGTATGCTGCATTAGACTTAGGATATATACAAGAAAGTGAATTTAGCAAATGTTGTAGAACAGCCTCTGAAACGGCTAAACTAATAGTAGGTTTTATTAAATATTTAAATGCAGTCGGCAGTCCTCAGTCGATAGTCAGCAGTCAAAAAATAAGACCGTCGACTGATGACTGTTGACTGAGGACTGATTTGTTATGTGGCTTGCTGATACATCTATAAGAAGGCCGGTTTTTGCAACAATGCTCATCCTTGGGCTTGTTGTCCTTGGGGTTGTAAGTTATCCGAGAATTGGTGTTGACCTCTTTCCAAAGGTTGAATTTCCTATGGTGAATATAACCACCACTCTCAGAGGCGCAAGCCCTGAGATAATGGACATAGATGTAGCGGATAAGATTGAGGAGGCAGTAAACACAATAAACGGCGTGAAGACTATTGCATCAACAAGCACAGAGGGTGTATCTATGGTCATGGTGGAGTTTGTCCTTGAAAGGAATATTGACCTTGCCGCTCAGGATGTAAGGGAGAAAATCTCTGTAATAAGGTCAAGGCTTCCCAAAGACATTGATGAACCAATAATTGAAAAGGTTGACCCTGATGCAAACCCTGTTATCTGGTTTTCCCTTACAGGAGAAAAGAGTGTCAGGGAGCTTTCCAGCTATGCCGATGAAGTTCTGAAGGAGCAGATACAGAGGGTAAATGGTGTTGGCGCTATAAGGCTGGCAGGATTGAGACAGAGGCAGGTAAGGATATGGCTTGATTCGGATAAGCTTAAATCCTATAAGATTACTGCACATGATGTCCTGAATGCTATTCGGAAGGAGAATGTTGAACTCCCGGGCGGAAGGATAGAGAGCAATACTAAGGAGTATTCAATAAAGGTAAAGGGGGAGTTTCCAAGGGTTCAGGATTTTAATGAACTTATTGTGTCATATATTGATGGTGCACCTGTAAGACTTATAGATATTGGCAGGGCAGAAGATGGGATGGATGAGAAGCGCTCTATAGCCAGATTTAACGGGATGACTGCAGTTGGCATGGGTGTTCAGAAACAATCAGGAACAAATACGGTTGAGGTAATTGAGAGGGTAAAGAATGAGATTGAGAATATCAGAAAGACACTCCCGCCGGGGATGAGGCTTGAAGTGAGCTTTGACCAGTCAACATTTATAAAGCGTTCCATCAGTGAGGTTCAGCACCACCTGATATACGGAGGTATATTTGCCGTCATTGCAGTCTTTCTTTTTCTTAAGAATGTCAGGACTACCATCATAAGCGCCCTTGCAATACCAACTTCTATAGTGTCCACATTTACCATTATGAATATGTTTGACTTCACTTTCAACAATATGTCTATGCTTGCCTTATCACTTTCAGTTGGAATACTTATAGATGATGCCATTATTGTTATTGAAAATATATACCGCCATATTGAAGAGGGAATGAAGCCGATGGATGCCGCATCTGCAGCAACTTCCGAGATAGGGCTTGCGGTTATGGCAACAACTATTGCCATTGTTGCGATATTCCTTCCTGTTGCATTTATGAAGGGAATTATCGGAAGATTCTTCATGCAGTTTTCACTTACTGTAGTTTTTGCTGTGATGGTATCGCTATTTGTATCGTTTACACTTACGCCAATGTTGGCGTCAAGATATTTAAAAAGCAGTCATCAGTCATCAGTCATCAGTCATCAGTCGTCAGGGGGATGGTATAAGATAATTGAGAAATTTTACAGGCGGCTATTACAAATTGCTCTTAACAACAGAGCCATTGTGGTAATACTTGCAACAGCTATATTTATATTCAGCTTATATATGACAAAATTTATTGGAAAGGAGTTTGTCCCTCAAGAAGACCAGGGGAGATTCATAGTAAGGCTCCAGTCTCCTATAGATTATTCCATTAATGAAGTTGATAAGATGTTTAAAAAGGCAGAGGATATTATAAGGGGCGTCCCTGAGGTAAAGACAGTTTTCTATGCACAGGGATTCGGGATGGCAAGGGAGATAAATAAGGCGTCAATGTTCATAGGGCTTAAACCAAAGGCGGAGAGGGGAAGGATTCAGCAGCAGATAATGGCTGATGTGAGAAAAAAACTGAGGCAGATTCCAGGATTAAAGGCTTCGGCAGAGGATATTTCCCTTATTGGCGGCGGGCAGAGGATGGTACCTATTCAATATAGCATAAGGGGGAGGGATTTAAATGTACTTGGAGATTATTCAAAGGATATTGTCAATCAGTTTTCAAAACTTCCGGGAATTGTTGATATTGATACATCCCTTGAGGCAGGAAAACCCGAGGTGAGGGTTTATATAGACAGGGATAAAGCAGCAGACCTTAATGTTGATATAACGGCTGTTGCAGAGACAATAAATATTCTTATAGGAGGCGAGGCAGACGTATCTAAATTTAAGGATGAGGCAAAGGGGAGAAGATATGATGTAAGGATGAGGCTCGACCCGACTGACAGGAGAGACCCCGAAGATATAGGAAGACTTTATGTAAGGTCAAGGGATGGGAGGGTTGTTGAATTATCAAATATTGTAGCAATTCAGGAGGCTGGAGGTCCAAGTGTTATAAACAGGGTGGACAGGCAGAGGGCTATAACATTGTTTGCAAATCTTGAAGGAAAGCCTCTCGGCGAGGCTAAGGGTGAGCTTGACAGCATATCAGCAAAGGTATTGCCTCCCGATTATTCAGGGAGATATAAAGGTGTTGCGGATATAATGGGAGAGTCATTTAAATATCTGATATTCGCTTTGGTGCTTGGAGTTGTTCTTGCATATATGATACTTGCCGCACAGTTTGAGAGTTTTATCCACCCCATTACAGTCCTTCTCTCTATGCCTTTTTCTTTTATAGGCGCCTTCGGTGCCTTGCTTATAACGGGGAAAACACTCAATGTATTTAGTTTCATAGGGCTTGTTTTGTTAATGGGGCTTGTAAAAAAGAATGCAATACTCCTTGTGGATTATACAAATACATTAAGGGGGAGAGGAATGGAAAGGAGAGAGGCAATACTTCATGCAGGTCCGGTCAGATTGAGGCCAATATTGATGACCACAATTGCAATGGTATTTGGTATGATACCTGTAGCTATAGGGTTTGGAGAAGGCTCAGAGACGCGTGCACCAATGGCGATTGCAACAATAGGCGGGCTTCTCACTTCACTCTTTCTTACACTTATCGTTGTCCCTGTTGCTTATGATTTGTTTGATGCTATTCAGGAAAGACTCAGAAGAAAAAACAAATTGAAGATTGACTATTGAAGATTGAAGGCTTAAAAAATATTTTTTAAAATATTCAATAATCAATTAAAGGAGGGAGATAGTATGAACAAAAAATTAATATTTGTTTTAACACTATTCACTGTTCACTGTTCACTGCTCACTGTTTCATGGGCTGCTGCAACCCGTGAAGAAAAAATTGAAGGTAAAAATGCCCTATTTCTTTCATTAAAAGAGACTGTTGCCCTTACACTTAAAAATAACCTTGAGATATCAATTGAGAGGATAAATCCAAAGATTACAGAGACAGAGATAACAAGAAGTGAGGCTGAATTTGACTATAGTTTTAATGCCTCAACATCTATCGGAAAAAACAGAATTCCCAGTGCATCTGCATTTGCAAGTCCCCCTGAGGCAGAGAATGAAGTATTCTCAGTTAGTACAGGTATAAAGAAGAGGGCATCTGCAGGAACAAATTATCAGCTTTCTCTTGATACACAGAGGACAATGTCAAATTCAAAGTTTCAGGGACTAAAACCGCAATATACATCAAATCTGAATCTCAGTGTAACTCAGAACCTCCTCAAAGATTTTGGTGTTGATGTAAATACTGCAAAGATTAAGATTGCAAGTAATAACAGGGATATATCAATTAATCAGTTAAAGAGCAAAGGAATTGTAATTATATCTCAGGTGGAGGAGATATACTGGGACATGGTTTTTGCTATAGAGGATTTAAAGGTGAAAAGGGAGTCCCTCAAACTTGCACAGGATTTGGAGAAGAGAATCAGGATTCAGGTAGAGGTGGGGACTATGGCTCCTCTTGAAATTACACAGGCACAGGCAGAAGTAGCGGTGAGAGAGGAGGATGTAATTATTTCACAAAACAGGGTGGAGAGTACAGAGGACAGGCTTAAAAAGATTATAAATATTGAAGAGAAGGGTGGATGGGATTTGGCAATTGTCCCTATAGATACCCCAAAAATGATGGCTGAGGAAATTATACTTGAGGAGAGCATGAAGACAGCCCTTGAAAATAGACCTGAATATTCGCAGGCAAAAACAGATTTAAAAAATAAAAATATTCAGGTGGAGTATAAAAAAAATCAGCTTTATCCAGCCCTGGATTTAATCGGAAGTCTTAAGCTTAACGGCATCAGCGGTGATGCAGAGGATGTTGCATTTAGTGGCAGTGTGTCAAGGAGTGGATACGGAGGGGACTATTTTAAGAGTTACGACAGATTAGTTTCGGGAAACTATTATGACTGGAGTGTGGGGCTTTCGCTTCAGATACCCTTTGGAAACAGGGCTGCAAACAGCAGCTATACCGCTGCAAAGTTAGATGCTGAAAAGGGTATAAAATCTCTTAAAAATTTGGAGCATCAGATATCTGTGGAGGTGCGGGAGGCAGTGAGGTTAATAGATACTAATAAAAAGAGAGTGGATACCACTGCGGTTTCAAGGAGACTTGCAGAAGAGAAACTGTCAGCAGAAGAGAAAAAGTTCGCTGTAGGTATGTCAACAAGCTTTAATGTCCTTGAATACCAGAGGGATTTGGTTGCTGCTAAGACGAGGGAGATTTCAGCAATAATTGACTACAATAAATCATTATTAAGTCTTGATAAAGTTAAAGGAACAATTCTGGAGAAGAATAATATTGAATTATAGTTAACTTGAGACTAAGAAGATTACACTATTAAAATCCGTGAAATCTGTAATTATAATTTAATTTCTTAGCTTTGGGTTCAAGGCATCTCTTAGCCCCTCTCCAAACAGATTAAATGCAAGGACTGTGAGGAGGATTGTTATGCCAGGAGTATATGTAAGCCACGGTGCATCAAATATATATTTTTTCCCATCAGAGAGTATGTTTCCCCATGTAGCATTTGGAGGCGGAACTCCAAAACCGAGGAAGCTCAATGCAGATTCTGTAAGTATAGCCGATGCAATACCGATTGTGGCAGAGACAAGGACAGGGGCAATTGAGTTAGGGAGAAGATGAAGGAGGATAATCCTTAAATCTGGGACGCCTATTGACTTTGCAGCAAGTATAAACTCCTGCTCCCTTAGAGATAGTATGTCAGCCCTCACAAATCTTGCCGGTCCAACCCATCCTGTTATGCCTATTATTGCCATGATATTCCAGATACTCGGCGGCAAGAGTGCAATGACTGTTAGTATCAGAAAAAATGTAGGGAAACTAAGCTGAATATCAATAAGCGCGACAATCATGGTATCAATAGTCATGATATTGTATCTGCCAATCCTTATCATATTTTCGCCATAAAAACCTGCAATGCCTCCAATCAATACACCGAGGATTATGGAAATACCTACAGCCACAAAACCTACCGAGAGGGATACAATAGCACCTTGAAGCATACGGGCAAATATATCCCTCCCTAATTCATCCGTTCCGAGGAGATATATTCCAAAAGATGGAAGATTCTCTTTTGGGACAGAATCTATTGTTGGTTTTGACAGAGGTGGTTTAAGCTTATCAGGAAGTCTTACCGTATGAGGGTCAAGAATAGGTTTCTCACCACTTGTAGTAAAAATCCCCATAATGGCTAAGGCAAAGAATATTAAAAGTATGACCATTCCTGCCATTGCCATCCCGTTACCTTTGAATACCATCCAGAAATCCTGAAAAGGTGTCCTTTCAGGGGGCATGAAATCATCTGATTGCGGATTGCGGATTGCGGATTGAAGATTTATAGGCTTTAACTCCGAACTCCGAATTCCGAACTCCGAACTTTTTTTATCTTTCACAGTTTTATCCTCGGGTCAACGAACATATAAAGCAAATCAGATACAAATGTCCCTGCAAGGACTAATACTGCCGAGAAAAAGTTCAGTGTGATAATAATTGGAAAGTCCCTTGCAAGTATAGCCTCATATCCCATCCTCCCCATACCGGGCCATGCAAATATAGATTCAATAATTACTGAGCCTCCTATAAGTCCCGGCAGAAGCATACCGAACATTGTAACAAACGGGAGGAGGGCATTCTTCAGTGCATGATTGTAATTCACATCATCGTCTGTAAGTCCCTTTGCCTTTGCAGTCCTTATATAATCCTGCCCGATTACCTCAAGCATCTGTGACCTGACATATCGGGAGAGTATTGCAATGCCTGCCGTCGCTTCAAGGATGGATGGCAATACGAGATGCCACAGCTTATCCATTGGTGTATACGGGAAGCCGATTCCCTCCCTTCCAAAAGTCCTCATGCCGAGGACAGGGACATTGAATACCTCTACCACAAATATAATCATCACATAGGCGAGAAAGAATCCGGGAAGGGATATAAGGGTATACGAGAGAAATGTTGTCCATCTGTCAAATGTAAAACCTCTCTTAATTGCGGCATGGATACCAATAGGAAATGCCAGACACCATGTAAGTATTGTCCCTACAATAAAGAGCATGAGGCTATTGTAAAACCTCTCTGTTATCTTCCCCATGACAGGCTGGTTATCTTTAAATGATTTTAAGTTTCCTGTGAACAGCTTTTTAAAGAATAGGAGATATTGTATATGTAACGGCTTATCAAGGTCAAATGCCACCCTGTATCTCTCTAAATCATCTTTTGTAAAACGGGGATTAAGAGGATTTATCTGGCTCGGCTCACCCGGTGCAAGATGTATGATTAAAAATGAGATGACTGAGACAAAAAACAGTGTAATAAGTTTTTTATAAAGACTTTTTATGGTAAATACGAACATACACTTCCTTCTAAATTCTAAATCCTAATATCAAAATCTTAAACAAATTCAAATGACAGAAATTAAAGACTCTAAATAATGCTTGTTTTAGACATTTGGATTTTAATTTTGGCCATTGTTTAGTATTTAGGATTTTGGATTTAGAGATTTATCTTTATCAATGTTTATCCCCCATATCTCCTTTGCGTATTCTTTGATAGTGCGGTCGCTGGAAAATTTACCCATATTTGCAACATTTAAAATGGATTTCTTCGCCCATTCATGCCTGTCTTCATAGAGTCTGCTCACCCTTTCCTGACAGTTTATATATGATTCATAATCAGCAAGGAGCATGTATGTATCGCCGTTACGCAGAAGGGAATCAACTATCGGTTTAAAGAGGTTAGCATTTTCAGGAGAAAAATAACCCTTTTCTATCATATTTAAGGCCTCTTTTAGTTCCTGATTTTTTTCGTAATAGTCGTAAGGGTTATACCCTGAGTTCTTAATTTGCATGACCTCCTCTGTGGTAAGCCCGAAAATAAAAATGTTATCCTTTCCCACCTCGTTCATTATCTCTATGTTTGCACCATCAAGTGTGCCTATTGTCAATGCCCCGTTTAAAGAGAGCTTCATATTGCCTGTGCCTGAAGCCTCCGTCCCGGCAGTTGAAATCTGCTCTGA
>DNJG01000093.1 GCA_003489165.1 Nitrospinota bacterium
TGCTAATAAAATAAAACTAAAAATAAAACTTTTTATTCCCAAACCATTTCGTTTCATTTTATCCCCTCCCTTTTTTCCGTTAAATCGGATTTCGGATTACTCCTAATACACCTAATTATCATCTTCACCTCCTTTCCTTTTTAGGCTTGCCAGATATATCTGATGAGTTTTAAAGTTTTGCCCTCTCCTTTCCAAGGGGGCAAATTAAATTACTCAGTTATTATCGGAACTACAGGCTGATTAATTGCAACAGAAGGAATCCCCTCCCCCTTTTTATGAGCCTCTGCCTTACCTCCATGGTGGAACATATTGATATAGGCTATAACCTTCCATATATCTTCATTTGAAAGATACTCTTTCCATGCAGCCATTGGCGTATCGGGTCTCCCTTCAGAAACAACCTTGAAGAGGTCTGCATCGGAGAGTTTACTCATTCTCACCGCATCTCTTAAGTTTGCCGCCTCTGTCATCAGGGGTATCCCATCTTTACCATGACATCCACTGCATGCCACATCAGGATTCTTTATTCCCTCAAAGATATCTTTTCCATCTCTTAATATCTTTGGGTCAGTCCACCAGCCATCAGGCATCATTTCTGTTGTTATTCTCACCTTTCCTATATTTTCCAGATACCTTACCATCGCCTCAAGATAATTCTTCTCTATCTGGTCACCATAATAATCAGGCATCGTCTTTAATTCCTTTTCGTACCCCTTTGTAGTCTCTTTCCTCGGCTCCACTATTGATACCCTTATCTTATTTCTATCTCCTATATCCACAGCGGCAAGGGCAGGCCCCCTCTTTGGTATTCCTCCAGGTTCTATGTCATGACAGTTAAAGCATTCATTATTTTTAAAGACCTCGGCGCCTACTGAAATGATTGTTTCTTCATCTGCCTCCTCTATGAAAAATTTTTTAGGTTTCAGCCTCTCAATCTCGTAGGCGGGGTCAAATTGGGGTAATGCCCAGCCCATAAATGTATAACCGCCACCCATGATAAGGAATAAAAAGAGGAGACTATTTACCGCCCTGATACCTGTCTTCTCCTTGAGGGGTTTAAGGTCAATAAGAGCCAGAAAAAGGACAGCAAGAAGGGTATATATAAGTATGGTTATCGTAAACATTGCAGGAAATTTGTAATATGCAGTATAAAGCCATAGGATTCCCAGAAAAATTATTCCGTAAATAAGGGTCAGGATAAGGTTTTTGAAAATTCTCTTCCCCTGCCAGCTCTCTATAGGAAAGATATCAATCAGAAATAATATAAGGAATCCCCCTGTTGTAAACACAGTAAATGCTACCTTAAAGACTACAGGCAGAAGATACAGAAAGGAGTTAATAATCCATATCAGGAGATTAAAAACAATCAGGCTTATCAATTTTGGTCTTATCCTTTTCCAGAGCTCCATATATTACCCCTTCTCTTTACCGAACCTTAATCCCAGCCAAACTATAAATACGAAGAGTAAGAAAAAACCAATGGTTATGGTTGTAGTTAAAGATGAGGCATATGCGAGTGAGGGTGTATAAGCCTCCATCGTAGTATCTTTTAATAGGAGATAGACATGGTAATCCTTCCTAACCAGCGCCCTTACAGCCCCCATAAGATTCATAAGCCATATATCACTGAAGCCAAGGAATATAAGAACATACTGAGCCCTGAAATCTACCTTCCCCCATTCTATCCTCCCCCTTTTTATTGCCCTTCTATAGATGATATAGTTTAGTAGTGTTACTAAAACAAGAAGCACAGCAGCAGTATTCTTTGCCTTCATGAGGGCAAGGAATCCCAGATGAGAAGGCAGCTCTGTGGTTTTAAAAAATTCTCCCTTTGTCATCCCTTCATACATCCATTCCTCTGGAACCATAGTGGCAAAGTAGTGTCTTGGTATAAACCAGATACATGCAGAAAAAAATACCACTATAAATCCAAATCTTACAATAGGGGCATACCCCGCCACACCCTCTATCCTCTTCATGCTGAGATAGATGTAGTAATTACTTGCCAGAAACATGAGCCCTACAATAATTGCCTGTGCCTCAAAATACATGGATAATCTATCTGACATCATGTATGTCCCAAGTTCAGCAGCATATCTGTAAAATTCCTTCGCATATATATATCCCATAATAGGAAGGACAAGCATTGCACCAACTCCGATGGTATTTCCAATGTAACCCATCCAATCGTAGTAAGCCCTGTCATCTTTATTGTCTGACCACACATAGAGAAATGCACCCATCATGCCTACCATATATCCCCCATATGTCAGATTTCCTACCACTCTGTGGATATTCAGTGGCATCCATGTGTAATTGTAGACATTCTCCCATAATGTGGGATTTATGAGATGCCTCGGCGGTGTATTCATATAAGAGGCTATTGCATCCATATTGAATAGGGTAAGGATTCCAACTATATTAAGAAAAATCCCTATGGATAAATGGATACCCTTCCTCTCTTTAAGGGGCTCCCAACTAAAGTAATATAGATACATAAGGATTGTCTCAATGATAACCAGTCCAGGATAAAATAGAGTCCAGAGAGGGGCAAATTGGTTTATGATGTGATATGAAAAATCAGGATACAAACCAAAAAGCAAAAATGCAAAGGTCCCGCCTGTAAGGGCAGTAATGCTATATGCTATTGCCATTACCCTCGCTATATCCTTTGCCAGCCTCTCATACCGATAATCCCCCTTCCTCATATATAGATACTCTGCAATCACAACAAAGAGTGGGACACCTAATATAAAAGAGGCAAAGAGGATGTGAAACTGGGCTATAATCCAGATAGCTGTCCTGTTTCCAAAGAGTGGAAAATGTAACGGCTCAAGTCCCTGGGCATTGACAGCAGCAGGCAGTAAGCAGCAGGCAGTAAGCAGTAGGCAGTAAAAAATCTTGAATCTTGAATTTATCATTTTTACCATGGTAAGGGAGTGGCGAGTCGCTGATAAAATATCATCTCCTGATTTATATAGGTTATTATAAAGCCCATCCCCGCCAGCATCAGGAGTATCAGAATTATTAGTTTTAATTTTTCCATATTTTTAATGAAATTATAAAATTCTGGAACACGAATTTCACGAATATACGAATGGCACGAATAAAAACTAAAATTGAAAGTAAAAATGTTTTCTATAATTAGCAGTTATTCGTGTAATTTGTCCCATTCGTGTTATTCGTGTTCAAGTCTTTGTTCTTCTTTAAATTCTGAACATATCGCTGTGTTTATATGCTATCAAAATATCTACCAGTTCAGATTTTTCACCCTTTGCCTTTTTATCCATCTCTTCTTTTAAAACTTTAAGGACATTCTCAACTTCAGTTCCAAAGAGTTTCTTTAAGAATTCCACCGGTATCCTCGGCTCATCTGTAATCTCACCCTTATCATTAAATTTTGGCGGACTCAAAGGCGGCACATAATAGACATTGGGGAGTGTCCCAAAATCAGGTCGCAAGGGAATGGCAACTTTCCATTTTTTTACCAGTTTATAGACATGACTATTTTCATCATCAAGATAACCCACATGCCTTATTCTCCCAACGCACTGCTTAGCACAGGCTGGGGGAAGACCTTTTTCTATCCTCGGAAAACAAAATATACATTTTTCTGACTGGCCTGCAATACCCTTTTCAGGTTTTGCCCTACTATGATTGAAATATACCTTTTTGTATGGACATGCTGAGATACAATCCCTTACACCCTTGCACCTCTTCAAATCCACAAGGACAATCCCATCCTCTTTCCTCTTATGAATTGCCTTATTAGGACAGGCAGCGAGGCATGCTGGATTAGTGCAGTGATTACATATCCTTGGCAGGTAGAAAAAATAGGAGTTTGGATACTCCCCTTCTCCTTCGTCTTCATCCCAGTTGGCACTCCAAGATGGCTCTACATCAGGTTTTAAGGTTTTTGCATCTCCATTCAAGACCTCCTTATAGTTATATTCCCATGGAATGCCATAATCCTCAGGGATACGGGGGAGTCCCCCCTTTTTTAGATTCCCCTTATCATCCCACCCCGCCTCATAGTCCATATATCCCTTTGGATACCCTTTACCAGGCTGTGTCTCTACATTGTTCCAATACATATATTCCCTTCCAAATCTGTTAGTCCATTGGGTTTTGCAGGCAGCAGTACATGTCTGACACCCGAGGCACTTATTCAAATCCATAACCATTGCAAGTTGTCTCATACCTTCTCCACATCAACTGATGCCTCACTTGTAATCTGATTTCCATCCCAAAATGGGTTAAAACTCATATGTCCATAATTCCCCACAATCTCAAGGGGAGTTATAATTCCAGGGACGACATTGTTATATCCCTTCCCTTCTTCAAACTGAAGGTTCTCCCATGCGTGGTCTATTAATATAGTATCAGGAGGTGTCCCGGGATGGAGTTTTGCCATTACATACATCTCTCCCACATCATTGAATACTCTTACCCTATCCCCATCTTTTATTCCCCTCACCGCAGCAGTTTTAGGATTTATATAAATTGCTGGTTCCCCCCTCTGAAGCCTTAAGTGGTATTTATTCATCCTCCATGTGGTATGAATGCCATAGCGGGTATGAGGGTCATAATAGGCAAAGGGATATTTCTTTGGTCTTATAGGTTCCCTCGCAGTGGGTGTGGCAAATCCCAATTTCAAATAAAAATCCTTATCTACATAAAACTGCTGCCTCCCTGATGTTGTAAAATATGGTTGTTTGAGCTGCACCTGAAACTCAAAGGGATAGAATGGTCTGTCAGGGTATAGGGGGCTTGTCTGACCAGCAGCCCTCCCAGGGACTATAAATCCGACCTCTTTTACCTCCTCAAGGGTCTTCCCTTGTAAGGCAGGCATCCTTGCCATTACCCACTCAAGCACCCCCTTGAAGTCTGTTATTTCTTTATCACCTACTGTTATAAACTCTTCATAAATGGTATCAAGATTCCTCGTGGTCTTAAGTTGCTGGTCCTCTATCTTTCCTATCCCTCTCCTTTTTGCTACCTCCTCAATCTTTTTGCACAGGAGCATACATATCTCCCACTCTGATTTTACACTCCCCGGCATTTTAAGACCTGAAGGCGGTATCATCATATTTGCAAATCTCCCATAACCGGGGTCAAACCTTACCTCATAACTTTCATAGTTTGTTACAGAGGGGAGGATTATATCTGCAAGGTAGGCTGAAGAATCCATACGGTAGTTCACATTTACATACAATTCCACAGAGTTGAGAATTGCCTTTTCAGTCTGTTTCTGTGCAGAGTTGCGGGAAAAGCGATTATCGTGAAAGAGAAACATAAGTTTTGACTTACCAAAGTAAGAAAACCCTTCATTTTTAATTGCATTATCTATCTGTTTTAATATCCCTCCCTTATCAATCCTTGCCTTTCTCTTTAAGTCCTCATCATTATAATGTGATAGGAAGCTCCTCCACATCTCACCATCCATCCATTCCCCAAGGAAACCAGAGCCAAAACGTGCTGGCTTTGGAGAGGATAGGGCTCCAAGCTCACCGAGTCCCCACTCATTGTCTATATCCAGTCCTCCCCTCCTGCCTCCATGCCCAGTTAATGCCAGCATTAATGCTGCACCCCAGCATGTGAGGACACCCCAGAAGTATTTATGCACCCGATACCCCTGCATTATTATTGCCTTATTTGCTTTTGCAAATCTCCTCGCCTCATCATAAACTATGCTTGGGTGTATCCCTGTAAATTCTTTAGTATCTTCAGGAGAAAATTTATCTGTCTCTTTTTTTATGAGCTCAAAGACGGTAGTAACCTCTATATCCTGCCCATTACTATCTTTAATCTTAAAAATCCCCTCAAGGGAAGGTCTTGCATCTCCCATGTCAAGTGTTAACTCGCTGCTGCCAACACTCCCCCTAACCTTTGCAGCAGCCCCTTTCTTTTCATCATAAAAATAAAAGTTATTCTCTTCCCCACCCTTTATTAAATCTGATTCCCTTAAGAATCTGCCATCTTTTACTTTTACTAAAAATGGGAGATTGGTCTGTTCTTTTATAAACTCACTGTCATAAAGCCCTTCCTTTATAATCACATGAATCATAGACATAACAAGAAAACTATCTGTGCCTGGATTTATCGGTATCCACAGACTGCTCTGTCTTGCAGTTGGATTATAATCAGGTGATATGGAGACAACCCTTGCACCTCTATACTTTCCCTCCCATATATAATGGGCATCAGGTATTCTGGTGACAGTAGGATTTATACCCCATATTAATAGATAATCTGTCTCATACCATGCCTCCGAGCTGCAGCCCACTGTAGAGATGCCATAGGCAACAGTTGCGCCGGGGAACATATCTCCAACAGCACTTGCTACATTGAATCTGACAGCACCAAGCAGAGAGCCAAAACGGAGTGCAGCAGACCTTCGCACAGGTGAGAGTATGCCGGTGCCGGCATAGACCATCATCTTGTCAAATTCACCTTTGCTGCCTATATCTACTACCTTTTCAGCTATCTCCTGTAGAGCTTCATCCCAGCTTATCCTCTTCCATTTTCCTTCACCCCTATTACCCGCCCTCTTCATTGGGAATAAGAGTCTGTCCTTCTCGTATAAGGATTGAGAGTGGAGGGCACCCTTATTGCACCCCCTCGGGTTTGCATCGGGTATATCAGGGGCTATCTGGGGATAACCTCCTACCTGCTCCTCCCTCACAATACGCCCATCCTTTTCAAAGGTCTGCCATGCACAGTTCCCCTTACAATTGACACAGTGAGGTGAGTATCCTGTGCTCGTCCCCCTTGTTATATCAAACTCATTTCTATAAAGATTGAGGGTAGAACTGCTTACCCTCCTCAGTTCAGGAGGGACATATCCCCCTTCTTCTGATTTTGTAAGGCAGGCAGGATAAAGGAGGAGAGTAGCCCCTCCTATCGCACCTTTCTTAATAAATTCCCTTCTATTTATGTCCATATCTTAAATCAATAACCAATAATCAAATCTCAAATTCCAATATTCAACAACCAAACCATTATTTTGGTAATTGGTCATTGGAGCTTATTTGATTATTGGAATTTGATTATTGATAATTTTAATCATTTGCCAGAGTAAGTCTGAATCTCTCCTTAATCTCCCCAACGAGGCGATATTTTCCTAAGAACATAATATGGGCTGTTGCCATTGCAACAGCAAAAAAGGTCCCGCCCATTACAAAACTGCCTATTGACAGTGTGGGCCAGCCTGACATAAAGGCACCTGTGGTGCATCCACCTCCAATAAGGGCGCCAAAGGTCATTAAGGCTCCACTCCCAAATATTGTGAAACCTCGGAGTCCTATATTGGAGCTAAATGCTTCCTGAAAGAGTGGTGTAACCTTTTCCTGTTCCATAGTCTTAGCAAGATAGGAACTTAAGAATGCCCCAGGAAAAACGCCTAAAGATAGCATGGCACGCCATAGGGTGCTTTCATTAAGAGAAGGGACACTCTGGAATGAATAACCAAAGATGGATGATAGATGTGCCCCAAGGGCAAGAAAACCTCCGGCAAAGGATAGATACTCCCCAATGGCAGTGCTGATAAATATCATTATTCCTGCAACTGCGCCTGTAGAAAACCATCCCCATTCCTTTTGCAAAAGGTTTTTTTCTTTCTCAATATTGTCAAACTTTTTAGATGGGTCTATTATTGATAGGAAAAAACTCATACCGATAAAGAGGAGTCCAAAGATAATAGCAAGATAACCATAAGAAATATTAAAAATCATTGCCAGCGTGATAAACTTCGGTTCTCCTCCAATGGCACTGACTATAGGAAAGAGAATTTCGTATAGGAGGACGCCCATAAAGATTCCAATTACACCTACCCCAACCATCACCTTTCCTGAAGAGAACCTTGCTGCACATGTCCCGGGACAGAGACCAGCAACACCCATACCGATGCCAAAGAGAATTCCACCAATAATATGACCAATGCCAAAATATCCGTTAATTCGTGGAACTGTCCCAAGATTAAGCAAATCAGACATACCATATAAAATAGCTGCTACGGCAAGACCTGTGAACATAAAATTCATAGCCTTAAAATCTCTCAATAATAATGCCCCCATTATTCTGGAGTATCTAACAAGACCTCCCCTGTGGAGCATGAAACCAAAAACTGCACCAATAATAAGCCCACTTAGTATTTTCATCTTAACCCCCTTAACAAATAGAAATTGAGAAGATAGGAAGTTAGGAGATTTCTCAACTTCTCAACTTCTCAACTTCTCAACCTCTCAACTTCTTATCTTCTCTTAGTATGTTACAGGTCTGCGGGGATATTTTTCACATCCCCTATTGGTAAATCTGCCCTTGATGACCACTCCTCCATTGACCCGCCATATACCCTTACCTTTTCAAACCCCAGCATCTTAAACAGCATGAATCCGTATGTTGACCGCCCTATACCCCAGTTACAGTAAGTAACAATCTCTTTCTCTTTATTAATGCCATATTTATTCAGAACCTTTTGTATCTCCTCTGCCGATTTGATAGTAGAATCACCTGCAAGTTCAACCCATTCAATATTTATAGCCCCTGGGATAGAGCCGCCTCTCTTATTACCGGCAGTATTTGTGCCGATATATTCAGCAAAGGTGCGCATATCAAGAATTATTACATCTTTCCCCTTATCAAGCAGCCATTGTAGGGTGGCAACCATATCAAGTCTTGGTTTGACCTTGAAGTCAGCCCTCTTAACCACCTTTACTTCATTGATTACAGGACGCCCATCGGAAACCCACCTTTCGTATCCACCCTTTAAGACCTGAACATTATCGTGTCCATAATATTTAAGGAATGTCCAGATTATGCTTGCGTCAGGGAAGGTAATACTGTCATAAACAATGACCCTGCTATTTGCAACAATACCAGCCTCACCAAATACCTTTTCAGCTTTTTCAGGAGGTATAGCAAAACCACCACCTTTTTTATACTCAATATCCTCAGGTGTCCGAAAGATAGTTTTAGGTATATTCACTGCATTAGGTATATGAAATTTTTTGTATTTATCTTCCGACCGTGCATCAACTATTACCACATCTTCTCTTTCAAGTAGCGAAGCGAGTTCATCAGTTTCAACTAAATACCCTGGTGAGATTTTAACACCTATAGTCTTTTCCTCCACCTTCCCCGTCCTTTGACAACCAATTACGAAGGTCAGAAGGATAAAGGCTATAGTACTTGTAACTTGCAACTTGCAACTTGCAACTTTCATAGACATGCTTTTGACATCTTCCCTCCTCCTTCCAGAGGTATAATGTCATTCACCATTATCTTATTCCCCTTTAGAACACCCTTTATTGCAACCTGTTTCCCAAAACCAGAATCAAATTTCCACTTTGGAATTTCATTAGCTTCCAGATGGTATATTGTCCTCTTTCCAGTAAAAAGCACCAGAGAGGACTGGTCATACCACTCTAAATAGCAGACAGGTGTCTTTAAACACTTTTCTGTAGTAAGAACACCCTTTGCTACAATAATATTACCTACATCTTCACCCATTGTTATAGAAGGAATGAACAACAACCATGATGTCATAAAGAAAAGAAGTAAAAGTATTTTCTTTTGCCCTTTCATATTTTCACCTCCTATGCACTCTTTATTTTTTTAAACATCTTCTCATGTTTTGAAAGCTGTTCAAGGAGAACCTCTCGCATGATTTCAAAAGCCTTTATCACCTTTGGATTGGCAATACCATAGTAGATATTTACACCCTCTCTCCTCGTTTCAAGTATTCCTCTCTGCCTCATCAATGACAGATGCTGTGATAAATTTGCCTGAGGTATATCCATAAGGCTTGAAAGCTCATTGACTGATTTCTCCCCATCCCTAAGGAGGTCTATAATTTCAAGCCTCTTTGGATTGCTGAAGATAGTGCAGATGCCAGCATGCATCTCATAAATCATTTTCTCCATATTCCCTCCATTGTTATTATATGCGAATAATCTAATATATTAATACAAAGATGTCAAGCATTTTTATGTTTTTTTATCGTATGGGAAACTATAAAAATTTACCGCAGAGGCACGGAGACACAGAGAAGAAAAAAAAGATTAAAAGAAGAAGTAAGATGCAAAAAAATTTTGCTTCTGGCTTCTAACTTCTTGCTTCTTGTTTTTCTCCGTGTCTCTGTGTCTCAGTGGTTAATCAGGGGTTTGTTCTTTTTGATTCGTGTGTATCTGTGGCTAATTTTGTTCCGGAGTTATTAAGTGGCGGGATTTAGATTGGGCAGTTTTGCACCGCATTTAAAACAGAAGCTGTCTCCCATTTTCGCCTTTGTGCCGCATTTTGGACAGAATATAAAATCTTTATCAGTTGGCTCTGCTGACTCAGAAGCAACCTGTCTTGCTATTGTTTTATCCGCTGTAGTCTTTTCCCTCTCTGAATCATCAATATCTTTTAATATATGCAGTGCCTCTAATTCATATCTCTCTTTTAGTTCCTTGTAATCATCTTCTGACAGCTTGCCTGTCCTGTAATCAAAATCAAGGTCTTTAATAGAAATATACACTGCCTCTTTTTTATGGATAAGCTCCCCTAAAGCCTCATTTTCTTGAGTCTTTATTCTTGCCTCCTGCCTCTTAAAGATTGGATAGCCTACAAAGAACATGGCAGATACAAAAATTAGTATTTCAACAACTATAATCACTCAAACTCCTCCAACTCTTTCTTTAGCATTTTCTTATATTTATCCTCTACTCCTTCTGTCTTCTGACTTCTGTCTTCTGTCTTCTGCCTTGTCGTCCATTTATCAATAATCTTCTTCATCAACAGCCCTACAACGATTATTGCAGCAAATGGGGTAATCCATGCAGTCAGATTAAATCCCTTCTTTGGGGGTGCCGAAAGTATTTGCTGACCGTGCTTCCCTACAAAATAATTAATAATCTGCTCCCTCGTCTCTCCTTTTTGGATTTTTTCAATTAGCTCTTTTTTTAAGGGTATTGCAAAACCGCAGTCTTCATGTGGACAGGTCTTGACTGTAGAACCACACCCACAGAGGCACATGAATTTGTCAGAAAGCTCATCAAATACTGGCTTGTATTTCTCGTCAATAGTTACTGCTGATACAGTGACCAGTGACCAGTGACCAGTGACCAGTAAAAAAAATAGAAACACACCAACTACTGCCCACTGCCTACTGCCTACTTCATACTGCATACTTTTATTTGTTTCTTGCCTCTTACCTCTCATCTCTTCCCCTTCCAGTCAGGAAGCATGGCTATAAATGTCCCCACCCCTATAACAAGTCCGCCGATCCATAACCATTTGACTAACGGGTTTACATGAACCTTGAATGTGGCCGGACTATCCTTCTCAAAAGGTATTGGAAAACCTGCAAGAATAATATAAAGGTCTTCTTTTAATCCTGAAAGGTTATACACCCTTGAAATAGGCTGTTCGCTTGTCTTATAAAAATCCTTTCTTGGCAATGCGGTTACTATATTCTTCCCGTTCTTTTCCACATCTATTGCGGCAATAGCCTCAGCCTTTGTTGGAACTGGCTCTTTAAGATTTAAACCTCTATATATAAGTTTGTAATCTCCAATAGTCATAGCCTCCCCTTTATTAAGGGTAGCTTCTTTCTCTACATTGTAAGATGTGCCTGTAATTCCTATATACATTAAGACAACGCCAATATGGATTATGTATCCCCCATACCTCCTCTTATTCCTTCTAATCAGAGTAATCAGTGCCTTTAAAAAACCCTCTCCTGTTGTCTCCATCCTTGCCCTCGTTCCTTTATAAACCTCCATAACTATTGTAGTTATAACAAATATTGATATTGTAAAAGACAGCCATGCCATCAGGTGTCCAACACCAATCGGCATCAGGGCTATGCCTCCTATGATTGATACTATAAAAGGGATTAAAAAGTTTCTCTTAAAATTACTTATAGATGCCTTCTTCCATGCAATGAGGGGGCATATTCCAACAAGGAGTAAAAGTGCAAGTCCAATGGGGATGTTTACCTGATTAAAAAACGGGGGACCTACTGTTACCTTTTCACCTTTTATCGCCTCCGAAATTAAGGGAAACATTGTCCCCCAGAATGTAGCAAATGCTGCACCCACCAATATAAGATTATTAAATAAAAAACTGCTCTCTCTTGAGATAATAGAATCAAGCTCATTGTTACTTTTCAGAATGGAAATATTGTTTATTATGAGATATGAGGAAAAGAGTATGATGATTATCAAGAATACAAGAAAATAGTATCCCACAGGTCCCTGACCGAATGAATGGACAGACTGGATAACACCACTCCTTGTAAGAAAAGTTCCAAATATGGTCAGAGAGAATGTCAAAACTATGAGAACCATATTCCAGACTTTAAGCATATCCCTCCTCTCCTGAATCATAACAGAGTGGAGATATGCAGTTCCGGTAAGCCACGGCATAAATGAGGCGTTCTCAACAGGGTCCCACGCCCAGTATCCCCCCCAGCCTAAAACCCTGTAAGCCCACCAAGCCCCAAAGAGGTTTCCCATACTTAAGAAAAACCAGGAAAAAATAGTCCAGCGTCTCGTAGTCTTTATCCATACATTGCCAAGATGACCTGTCAAAAGAGACGCCATTGCAAATGCATAGGGTATTGTAAAACCAACATATCCCATGTAAAGTGTGGGCGGGTGAAAAACCATGCCGGGATTCTGAAGCATCGGATTCAAGCCGCTGCCGTCTTCAGGCGGATAGATTAATTCAAATGGCCTTTCCGCAAATGTCATAAGAACTAAAAACAGACACTGTGTTACAGAGATTATGGATATGACATAGGGCATAAAATCCCTGTTTTTATTTTTGTTCTGTATTACAACTACAACGGCAAAAAGGGAGAGGAGCAATGACCAGAAGAGGAGAGAACCCTTCTGCCCTGCCCAGAATGCAGACAAAGTATAAAACAGAGGGAGGTCTCTATTGGAATAATTCGCTACATACTCAATGCTAAAATCCCTGTTGACAAAGGCATATGTCAATATTGATGAGGAAATGACTATGAGTCCTGCTATGACAAATATGGAATTCTCGGCACTGACAATATATTCTTCTCTCCCCCTTTTTACACCAATGATTGGGACTATGGCTGAATATATTGAAATGCCCAGTGAGAGCAGGATACACAACTCGCCAATTTCGTTCATATAACCTCACAAAAATTCAGTCTATAGTTAATAGTCATTAGTCGTCAGTCGGTATTCAATAATTGACTATCAACTACCAACTGTAAACTGATTTGTTGGATGGTCTTTGTCGGCAGACTCATATTTGGATGGGCAGCTTGTCAGGAGGGTATGTGCCTTAAAAATACCTTCACGGGTATATTTTCCTTCTACAACTACATCCCTGCCATCTTCAAATAGATCAGGGATTACGCCTTCATAATGAATAGCCATATCTTTATCGCCGTCGGTAATTCTGAAATCTACCTTTAGTGCTGTTGAATCCTTTTTTATAGAACCACCCATAACCTTGCCTTCCACCCTTACACCCTCTCCATAAACAGAATCACCTTTTGAGAGCAACTCGCTAACTGTAAGGTAATATACCGAAGTCTTGCTTATGCCGGTTACGACTAAATAACCTATAGCCGCAACAATCATCACTGAACCAATTGCAAACTTAAGCTGTTTCTTGTTCTTCATGGAAACCCCACTAAATTTATTAATTACACAGGAAACCTGCATTTGTCAAGCAAATTTCATTGAATTTCATTGAATGATTCCACAATTACATAATATAATAACTTTAATCATGGATAAACTAAAAAATAAAGAATCTATTAGCAATAAAGAATGTTTTTCTAAATATCATCAGGCAGCATTCGTATATCTTCTGAATGCATTAGTCTATTTCTTCATTGCTACCTTCAGGATGCCTCCTCATGATTTTGGCATATTTAATTACCTCTTTTATACACTTGGTGCAATTTTCATGGTAATCTTTCCCTACCTTATATATAAAGAATACAGGATATTTACGGCAACACTATCTATCATATATCTTGCAAGGACAATCGTTACATTATTTGCGATACCCTATTATTCAATTCTAATGGTCTTTATGTTTATACTACATGCCCTTACCTGCTTTATGCTTGCAAGGGCTGTGTGGGATATAAAGATATTGAACATTATCCGCTCTACTGTCAAAGGTGAAGATAAGGTGGGCGGTGTTTTTCAAAAGGAGTAAATATATGACAGTTGATATCAAAGATGAAGAAATTGTATGGACAGACGATGCACTGAAACGGGTTGAAAATGCCCCTGATTTTGTGAAACCCGGAATAAGAAAGCTTATGGTCAAAAGGGCTAAGGAGAGAGGCAAGAAAATAATAGATTCTGAATTTCTTACAGAGATAAGAAATGAATCCATGATGCTTGCCTCAAAGAGGATGAAAAAGATAGGTTTTGAGGAGTTGAAGATGGATGCCTTTGATAAGGCAAAGGAGAAACTGCGGAGTGCAAGAAAGAAAGATGTGATAGACAATATAAAGAACTTCCTCTCCAAGAGAACATCAAAAAATGAGGTAATAATTGAAAAGTTTTCACAATATTTAGAGGATGATTCGCAAGGTTTAGGCTGGACGAAAGAGGCAAGAGAGAGGATGGAAAAGGTTCCACCTTTCGTAAGAGAAATGGCAAAAAAGACAATTGAGGAGCAGGCTAAAAAGAAAGGTTATCGCATGATAACGGCAGAGTTTCTAAAAGAGGCTTTTAATGAATTAATACCATCGGCAGCAAAAAATGCAATAGGTATTAAAAGCTAGAAGAAATTATAGCCAACCCCGGCAAATATCCTCGCATCTAAATTTTTAACAGCACTTTCAACTGGCGACCCATCGTAATCAAGTATCAAATTAAGAATAACTGCAAGATTTTTATAGAGGCTTTCAATTAATTTAAACTCGCCCCTTATCCTATGATTATCTGCACCTGCAAGAGATGGGAGATATTCATCTTTAGTCACAAATCTCGCTGTCTTTGAAAACTTATATGTATAGTTTATGCCGATCCTTCCCTCATGATAATAATCATCCTTTCGATTACCACCAAAATCCTCCCCCTGCAAACCTATACCTGCCTCAAGAGATAATTCCTCATAAGCATCACTTATCAGTTTATATCCATATCCTATCCCCAATGAAGAGCGAAGATTGAGTCTTTGAAACTCATCATGTTTTAATGCGCCAAGCAGGTATGTGTAATGACTTTTATCAAAATCATGCGCCCCTTTAAGTCTTCCTTCAGATGTCTTCACAATAAGTTTCTGTGAATGCTCGCCGTAATATAGATTACCATCAAACCCGATACTATTCCCCCCTGAACCATAGAAAAGTTCGGTCCCTGTAAATATTGATGTGGTATCGGCATTCCCAGTGGTTGATGTAAGGCTGAACTGCACAAGTGCCAATTTATTATCACCTGATGTCCCTGCTGTGCCCACCTCTTCAAACTCGTTATCAGCCTCTTCAGAAAAGACAGGCAGGACAAAAACAATAAAATTTAAAACAACACAAAACAAAGATATTAGACTCTTTTTAAACATTTACCCTCCATTAAAAATTTTTACTATTATCTATGTCCATATCCATTATGTCAAGAATAAAAATAGCACTAAAAAAAATCAGTAGAATCTGCCTGTAAATGTTGTTAGACTTATAAAAATATTATCAGGAAAATAAAGTTATGTTTCACATTGCCACAGAAGAAGAGATAAAATCAGGCAAGACTACGGACATATATTTTGACCGCACTGTCCGGATACTCAAGGCAAAGGGTATTATCAAGAGGGCAAAGGCAGAGGTAAGGCTAAAGGGATTTCCACAGGACTGGAAGTGGGGCATCCTTTCAGGCATAGAAGAAATAGCAGAGTTGTTAAAAGGGCTTCCTGTAGATGTTTATTGTATGGATGAGGGGACTATATTTAATGAATATCAGCCAGTCCTGGTCATTGATGGGATATACACAGACTACTGCATTTACGAAACAGCGCTTCTCGGATTTTTGTGTCAGGCATCAGGTATAGCCACAAAGGCTGCGAGGTGCAGAAAGACAGCAAGAGATAGATTATTAATAAGCTTCGGTGCAAGGCGAATGCACCCTGCCATTACACCAATGGTTGAGAGGAATGCTTTTATCGGTGGATGTGACGGGGTTTCAGCAATAAAGAGTGCTGAACTCCTTGGGGAAGACCCTTCAGGGACAATCCCTCATGCCCTTGTCTTAATGCTCGGTGACTCTGCCGAGGCAGTTAAGGCATTTCATGAGGTAATAGAGTCAAAGGTAAAAAGGGTGTGTCTTGTGGATACATTCTGTGATGAAAAGTTTGAATCTATAAAGGCTGCTGAAGTAATGGGTGATAAATTATTTGGTGTAAGACTTGACACCCCGGGCTCAAGGCGTGGAGATTTGCTTGAGATATGCCGTGAGGTCAGGTGGGAGCTTGATTACCGCGGATATAAAAATGTGAAGATATTAGTAAGCGGCGGTATAAATGAAAATGAGATTGAAAGGTTGAATGATGTGGTGGATGGCTATGGTGTCGGGACGGCTATCAGCGGTGCATCCACAATAGACTTTTCCTTTGACATAATGGAGATTGAAGGAAAGCCTGTTGCAAAGAGGGGAAAAAAATCAGGAAGCAAGCAGGTTTACAGGTGTAAATCATGTTTTAAATTTACAGTGGTGCCTCTCCATGAAAAGATTGGGAAGTGTAACTGTGGCGGTGAAAATGAAGCCCTCCTTAAACCTCTCATTAAAGATGGGAAAATAGTAAGAACCCTCCCCAAACCGCAGGAGATAAGGAAATATGTATTGGAGCAGTTGAAAAAGATTCAATGAAACTAAGCCAGTTAGGTGAGTTTGGATTGATAAAAAATGCAAGAGATATTTTTAAGAGTCTCAATGAAAATATTGTTGTAGGAATTGGAGATGATTGTGCAGCAATTAAACTTAGAAAAGGTTTCCTCCTTATTGCTACCACAGATGCCCTTGTAGAGGGTATTCACTTCAAACTTGATTATATCCAGCCATACCAACTCGGAATCAAATCCATAAATATAAATTTAAGTGATATTGCTGCAATGGGCGGAATACCACTTCATGCCCTCTTATCCATAGCAGTCCCTCCGAATATTTCTGTTAACTTCATGGATGACTTTTTTAAAGGAGTAAAGGATGGGGCTAAGAGATTTAAGGTTTCAATAATAGGTGGAAATGTATCTTCATCAAAAAATGAATTCTCTATAAATATGGCAATCCTTGGTGAAGTTAAAAAAAAATATATGCTTTTGCGAAAAGGTGCAAAGGCAGGGGATAAGATTTTTGTGACTGGGTATTTGGGGGATTCAGCGGCAGGATTGGAAATACTAAAAAGAAGTCAGAAGTCAGAAGTCAGAAGTCAGAAAAAAAGAAAATTAATAAAAAGGCATTTAATGCCAATTCCGAGACTTGAAGAGGGGAGATTCTTGGCTGTAAAAAAACTTGCTACATCCATGACTGATATAAGCGATGGTCTGGCATCAGACATAAGAAGGATATGCGAGGAGAGTGATGTTGGTGCAAATATATTTACTAAAAATATCCCTATATCAAAAGAGTTAAAAGATTTTACCTCTTCTCAACTCAAAACTCNNTCAAAACTCATAACTTCCCTTAATTTTGCCCTCTACGGCGGAGAGGACTATGAACTTCTCTTTACTGCAAAACCTGAGAATGTAAAGAAATTAAAAGAATTGTGGAAGAATGTGAATATCCCTATTACAATGATTGGTGAAATTACAAAGAAGGGGATAAACCTTGTCAATATTGATGGTAAAGCTATCCCTCTAACAAAGGAAGGTTATAATCATTTTAAGGGGTAAATTTCCTGCTCCCATTCCCCTGATAGACATATTTTATTGTGAAGCATCCTGCTAAGCCCTCACAGTAAAATTTTATTATCTGCATTTTTGCATATTTTCCATCTGCAGTGCGGACAATATAGACATTCTTTTTAGGTTTTAACTCATGCGTCATATAGTTGTAGAAATACCATTTTATGGCAGGATTTTCTGTCTCAAGGGCATTCTTACTGATGTCTGTCATATAACCTGATTCCGGGGCCTCTATGACAGATTCAAGTTCCACATTTTCTATTGCCGCTATTCCACCCCTGCCATCTGGATTTGAAGCACCGCTGTTTGATATTATCTTTGCCCTCCTGAATCCAATATCCCAATCAGAAGATACCCTGTCAGAAATATTGACTACAGCTCCTTTTGAGAAGTCAAAATATATCCAATTTTTGAGTGAAGAGGCATTTATTGTATATGTAATTTCAGCTGTCAGATTTTCCCCTGCCTCATTAGGCTCAGGATTGGATATCTTTGATTCAACTGCCTTTTCAATATCAGGAGGTATTTCAAGGGTCTCTAACCTGTTAAAATAAAATACCAAGACAACACTTCCTATAAATATAATGAGATTGATTGCAATAATATATTTTAATGTCTTCCTTTGCATGAGATTAATAATATCAT
>DNJG01000149.1 GCA_003489165.1 Nitrospinota bacterium
ATTCATTCCTATTAATTTGCTGTAATCTTTCGCTGTGTAACTCATATAGTTTCCTCCTTTCAGTAATTTTGAAGTTAATCGACAAAAGGGCGATACGAAGCCCTATGGAGAAATTTTTATTTCAGCAGGATTTAAGTGAATGTCAACACTTAAAGCCTCTTGCCTATCATGCAAAGATAGCAAGATAACCATAGAACCCTTATGCTTAATGCCAATATCCTCATATCGTCCCAGTATATTAAAGCCTCTCAATCCCTTACTTATGTTGCACACATTTTTCTCACAGATACTTACCACTGTATTATTTGTTAAGCTGAAGGTCAGAAGCCTCTTTGAATCAGATTCAATGATTGTAATGGTGCTGACTTCCCCATTGATATTAGAAAGCTCCCCTATTATAGGAATAATCTCCATCCCATAAACTCTAAATGCCCCTTCATGTGCAGTGGCAGTTGTGCCTATGAAAAACCAATAGCCGCCTAATGCAACTGCTAAGATTATAGAAAAGATATACTTTTTCATTGTAAACACCCCATTTCTTTAGCTCATTACCTTCTCCTACTAATAAATATACGCAATAGTTATACCAGATGTAATATATTGATATTAAAGCGGATATGTTGAATGGAAAAATAAAAACAGGACAAAATTATCCTGTTTTCTTGGACTTATCTTATCTTGGTTTTTGTATTTATTTCGCCCCTTTTTTCAAACCTTCCAATTTTTCTTTTGGAAATATCCCCAGTCCTGAATTCACCAGGAGTAAAGCCTGTCCATCTCTTAAATGCCCTATGAAAAACACTTGTTTCAGAAAAACCAAGAATATATGCAATTTCATCTACGGAGACACTTTTATCTTTCAAGTAATTTACAGCCATATCTTTTCGTATTTCATTTAACAGTTTGGTATATGAAGCCCCTTCTCTCTTCAGGTATATCTGCAGGTTTCGCACACTCATAGCCAGTCTCTTTGCCACTGTATCAATTGATGATATATCTCCCTTCATTTCTTTCAGGATTACACCCCTTACTTTTTTACTATATGTCTCATTGCTTTCAAATGCGTTAAGGGTCTCCTGGGCATTTCTCTCAAACAACAATAATAACTCTTTATTTGGCTCAATAATTGGCAGATTCAATAACCGGTAGTCAAACACCAGAGCATTCATTGATTTTTCAAAGAATATCGGACACTTAAAAATTCTCTGATATTCGGATATGTCTTTTGGTTTATGATGTGTAAAGTAAACCTCGTTTAAGACAATCCTTTTACCTGTCAACAATTTTATATATGAGAGTATCCCCGATATTTTAAAATCAGAAAATTGCCTATTGCCTGCTAATACATTATCAATAGTTACATTACTTAGTATGGCAAAGCCACCTTCTCTTTTAACATCGGTAATGGCAGTTTCATCCACAATCTTTTCATACTTACAATATTTTTCGGCTGCTTCGCCCAGAGTACGACAGTTCATCAAAATATATCCCAGAATATTTGAAAAACCTTTTGACAAAAGCTCTCCCTGGCAAAGACCAATGTTTTCATTATTAGTTAGTCTAACAGCCTCTTGTATAAGCCGATTAACCTCATTGGATGTCAATCTATTATCAGGTGATTTTAAAATAGAAGGGTCAATACAAGCCAATTTTAAGGTTTTCTCTTTATTAATTCCATCAGCCTCGAAACCATTTAAAAACGCTGAGATTTTAGTAACCGACATTGTCAACATGCTTTTCATAAGCAAACCGCCTAAATACAGCCTATTGCGGTTTTTCGCTAAATGTCAATACTTTTTCGTTAATTGCCACTGACTTAGAATCTGTTTATTGGTTAATATATATTCAGGAGGCGAAAAAATCAATATGAATAGGACAGCATTAATTACAGGTGCATCAAGTGGAATTGGCTTAGAATTAGCAAAACTGTTTGCTAAAGACAATTATAACCTGGTATTGGTAGCAAGAAGAAAATCACAACTTGAAAGGCTTGCACTTGAATTATCCAAAGAGTATTCAATATCAGTAACTATTATTGCAAAAGACCTTTCTTTACCATCATCCCCGGAAGAAATTTTCAATGAGCTTAAAGAAAAATCCATACATATTGATATTTTGGTCAACAATGCAGGAACTCAAGTCTATGGTAAGTTCCATAAAACAGACATTGAAAAGGAGCTGCAGCTTATTCAGGTAAACCTTGTATCCCTAACCCATCTTACAAAGATGGCTGTTGCTGAAATGTCAAAGCGTGGCTGCGGCAAGATATTGAATATAGGCTCGACAGGCTCCTTTACACCAAGCCCTCTAAATGCAATTTATTGTGCTACAAAAGCCTATGTATTAAATTTTTCTGAAGGGATAGCCAAAGACCTTGAAGGCACAGGCATTACCGTTACGACTTTATGCCCCGGCGCAACCCATACAGAATTTGCTGAAAAAGCAAAAATGCAAAATACAAGATTGTTTGGCTCTATGGTTATGAATCCCGATGAAGTTGCAAAAATAGGATATAGGGCTTTAATTAAAGGAAAAAGGGTTGTAGTTGCCGGACTCTATAACAAATTACTGGTGTTTTCATTAAGATTTACACCAAGATGGCTGGTATTAAAAATAGGCAAAATACTCTTGAGCCCAAAGTCAGGCGTTATCATCTAAAGCTGAAAACTGCATACTGTCCGCCAGAACAGCAGGGATATTCTAACTGAAGTTATAAGGAGGGAATAGCTCCACTGTGATTAATACAATTCAAGGCAGTTAGATGGTTTCCCCTGCATTCACAGTTTTACTACATCTGTTTTGTATCTCTCACGATGATTCTGTAACTCTTTCTTCACAAATTCCATCTCATCTTTTTTATCTTTAATCAAGCCGTCAAGTTTTGCATCTCTCAC
>DNJG01000119.1 GCA_003489165.1 Nitrospinota bacterium
CCAAATCCCCTCTCTCCTCTCACATATTTATTTTCTTTATCCACTATTTCAACTTCCCACTTTTCTATAACCTCATTTGTTTTAAGGGTAAATATAATTGAATCCTTTTTTACAAGCCCGGCAGTAACATCTTTGTCTGCTGAAACTGTTACTTCTGGCGATACTGTATCAACCTTTACCTCCCCTACTGAAGGAAAATGAGAAATCTTATCATCAGACAGCACAGCAATAATATCTACAGGATATAAGCCATCTGCATAGGGAACAGTAATCTCGCCATCATAATAATCACCATTTCCGTTCTTCAAATCAAATTTTATTTCACCTATATAAGCCTGAACCTTCACTATTTTTTCTACAACAGATATAATTTTGACTGATACCTTTGCAGACTTTCCCCCTCTGACAATTGAGGGAGAAATCTTTAAGTTCCCTATCTCAAAAAGATTATCATCTCTTCTATCTTTCAAGAGATATTCCCTTGGTATCCCGCCCACAATATTGCTAACAGCTACCGCTCCAAGCTGAACAAGCAATTTCACTCTACCAATACCAAGTAAGCCGGCAAAATCGCTTCCAGCATAGGAAACGGTGTCCATCCATATTATTGAACAATCCCTTGTCCCAACAAGGCGAAGAGTTAACCCTACATATATTTCATTACTAACATTGGAATACTGGTCAATTGAACCTAAAATCACCGCATCAACTCCAAGCTCACGATTTAACTCAAGCGTTGTTATTCTATCAATAAAACTCGTATTTCTAATTCTTCTCTTGGTCAAAAATTTATCTACATCTTCATATGGAACCAATTCAAACCCTCTTTTTTCGAGTTCTTTCTGAAGCAATGAATCTATAATTGCACGAGCCTCTAAATTTCCAGAGATGTTTGCCATAGGAAGGACCATAATCCTATCTATTTTATGAACATCCTTTCCCTCTTCTGCCTGAGCAAATGAGACAGTAAGCAGTAAGCAATAGGCAGTAAGCANNGTCTTCTGTCTTCTGTCCTCTATCATTTCATTTCTCCTATTGATTATGACACTGCTGGCATGTATCTCTCATCATTGTGCCAGCCCCCCCTGATGCTGTCGGTGATCCAAATATTAAATTAGAATGATTTGGAGAACCATGCGACCTGTGACAGGTAAGACAAAATGGCTGTTCATCGCCGCCACTGTCAAGCCCATCCGGATTTATAGCACGCACCCGATTAACACCAGTTATTGATGCAAAATTTGCCGGGACTGTATGCCCATTTCCAACCCCAACTGAAATCTTACCTACAGGATGACGAACCCATTGAGTATCTGTTCCGCTATCACCTGTGACACTGCCACCTAATTTACCTGTCCCGTAACTAAGATCATCACCACCATACCCGTTAGAATTATAAAACTTTACATGACATTTACCACAAAAACCTGCTATCTGTTTGGTACTACTCCTGAATGTCATGTTAGATGTGGAATATTGGCTGGCAGGGTTACTCCCATCACCATTTCCATCTATAACTGCCTGTACAATTGAAGATACATTGTCCCATATTCCATTATTATAGGTCACTATTTTATATGAATCCATTAGTACAACGCCTCCCGGTTCTCTGAAAGAGGGATCTAATGGTTCGGGCCTAAAATTTCTATAATTACCGTTCCCATGCTGGTCATGGCAGTATATACAGCTGAAAACAGAACCGTATTTTGTTTGCGCTGTAGTCCAGTCGCTCCCTACATAGCCTGGTGGACTTACCCCCGCTAAATCAACTCCAATACTGTGCCGCTTATCTTCGTCAGGCGTTCCGCCTGTATTAAAATCACCTGCTGAAGCGTTATAAATAGGACTAAATAAGTCTGGCGCCCCAAGATTAAATGGGTCTCCATCATGACAGTACTTACAAAGATTAACCACTGAATCAGACCTAAGTAACTTTGCGTAAGTATTTATTCCTCCACTATAAATCAAAGATACACTACCCTGCGTGCCATGCATAATATGACACTGGGCACATGCAAGCGTAGTTTCAGCAGGAATACCTGATTTATGATAGTCTCCGGCAAAGGAATCATTAGCAAGCAGTAAGCAGTAAGAGACAAGAACAAAAAGCAATGAGCAATGAGCAATGAGCAATGAGTTTTGTCTGTCTTCTGTCTTCTGTCTTCTGTCTTCTGTCTTCTTCATTTTATTCCACCTTCTTAAACATACTAACCCTTCCCCTGCCTTTTTCTACTACATAAAAGTTCTCTCCCTTAAAATCAATGCCAAGGGGGTAATAGAGGTTTTCCCTGGAATTCCCATAAATACCAAATCCACTCAGTCTTTCTCCTTCATCATTAAAACCTGTCACCCGATGCTTAAAGGCATCAACTACCCATATCATACCGTCATCATCGACTTTTATTCCAGAAGGCATAGAAAAATTCTGTTCCCCTTCTCCAATATGTCCAAAACCTGCAAGGTATTCGCCTTTTGTATCAAATATCCTTACGACAGGGTCAGCACTCATTACTGACACATAAATCTTTCCACTCTTTGCTGCAATACCTCCAATTGATTTAAACAAATTTCTGCCGCCAAAGTTAAATTGATATTTCCCAACTTTATCAAATACACAAATCTTTAAAGAGTTTCTATCAACAACAAGAAAACCTACCCCATCCATAACCGCCATCTTACCTGGTGTAAATCCCTCATAAGGAGGCTCAATGCTTCCAACCCTTTCTCCCCTGGTATTAAAAATCTCTATATAATTTTTACCTTCTCCACTCATATAGATATAATTATTTGAAACAAAAATATCAATGGGGGATGATACCCCCTTTTCTTTTCCAAACTGAAAAACAGGCGTCCCATCAAGTTCAAAAATATAGATATTATTCCCTCCATTATCAACAACATATAGTTCATCATCTTCTATAAAAATTGAGGATAATCCCTCAAATCTATATTCATCTGAAAATCTGTCAATAGCATTGATAAAATAGAAACTCGAAGGTGCGGATTCTACCTTAGCTATAAGAATAATCAGAATTCCACATGTTAAAAAGAATCTTTTCATCATAATGAGACTAAAAACCTTATTTTCTTATCTTTCTTTATCTTGAATTATGCATTAACCACAGATGAACACAGGTAAACACTGTTCAAACAAAAATTTATTATACTTCTTAATTTACTTAAAAAGTGAAATATATTTTCCTTTTAATTCATTGAATAACCTGTGTTAATCTGTGTTTACCTGTGGTTTCACTCATTTTTTGGGTTTATCTTTAGTTATTCTGTAAACCCTTGTCTATATTGTATTAAAGCAAAGAATATGCCAAAACAATTACTTTCCAATCAAAAACTCCACTCTTCTATTAATCTTTCTCCCCTCTTCAGTGTTATTATCGACAATTGGTCTTGATTCCCCAAAGCTTACAGTAGTAATTCTTGACGGGGCAATACCTTTATTCGTAAAATATGTCTTTACTGCATCTGTTCTCGCTTGTCCAAGCTGCAAATTATCAACTTCTGACCCCATATTATCAGTATGCCCGGCGATATGTAATTTATATGTAGGCTTCTTTATCAGCAACTCGTATAATTTATCTAAGAATTCAAAAGAAGACTTTTTTATTATAACCTCCCCACTTTCAAATTCCAGTTTTTTGAATACATCTAACAATATATCTTCCTCCTGCTTTTCAATTTTTATCGGCTCAATTTCTTTTTCAACAGACTGTGGCTCAATCTTTATTGGTTCGGTTGCCTTACCACCCTTGCTCAATCCCTCTCCGCTTGTGGAAGAAGGGAGGGGTGAGGGGATAGATTCAACAGTTTCTGGCAGTTTAACCTTACTAACTTGCTGAACAACCTTTTCTTCTGGCATAATAAGCTCATATACCTGAACCCTTGCATTACCCGTATCACAAACATATATCTTGCCATTTTCACCTATTTTAACATCCGAGGGCCATGAAAGGTTTTCAGGATTTCTGCCGGCCCCTCCAAACTCTGCTATTGGTTTACCATTCCTATCAAAAATTATTACAACAAACCTGTTTGTATCTACAACAAATAATCTCTCTCCATCTGTATCAATATTTGTCGGCATACTAAAACCTCCGAACAGGCTTGATATAATGCCAAACATGAAAAGAAATTTACCATCTTTCTTATTATAAACTGATACACGAAATAGTGCCGGGTCAAGAAGATAAAACCTCTCTGAATCTGTAGTAATTGCCTTTGCGTTCAAAAACTCCCCCTCATTACTACCTTTTTTCCCAAACTGAAATAAAAATTTACCTGCACTATCAAGGACAATAATCCTGCTTAATCTTCCATCACCTATATAAATATAGCCATTTTCATCTATGTGCAGCGACTGGATAGATAAAAGTGTGAAATCTGGCACAGAAGAAAGGTCAAACTTCCTCAGATATTCTCCCCTATAGTTAAGGATATTTATCTCACCTGCATCAGATAAATAAATATTTCCATCCTTTGTTACAGAGAAAATCTGTGGAGAATTTGCAAGTGGGATTTTAAAGACTGCTATACCATCTTCATTGATAATTATGATTTCTTTGCTCTTGCTGCCAACATAAAGCTCGCCCTGCTGACGGTCAATATAAAGTTTTGAAGGAGATCCCCCCCCCATTGATTTTGCTGTGTAAGAGGTAATATGTCTTACATCAATCTTTGAGGCGGCTTCTATATCAGCTGACACAAACATCAATATAGCTATGACAAAAAATATTGAACGGGTCATATAATACATTAGCACAAAAAAAAAGGGAAGCGTCCCCGCTTCCCTTTTTAAAATTAAACCAAACTTCATTATCTGTTATGACACAACTGACATCCTTTTGTTGATGGGACGGCATTACCTGCCTGGCTACCTGTCCCAACAGCAGATGTATAATCCCATCTTAGATTATCATTATAAGGACCGCCATGTGCAAAATGACAGGATAGACACATAACCCTATCGGTTGAATTATTTGTTTTGTAAAATACCCTGTTTGACGATTCAGCACTTGCAACAGGAAGGTAGTAACCTGCTGTTGTAACATCATAATTAGTAGTATCTATGATAGTTACTCCTGCCCCAGAAGTTGTTGAACCATCGCCAGCCAATGTATTATTAACAGGATGCCTTTTCCAATCATCACCTGATGCATTGGTCGTTACTATAGCCTCATGCCAGTTATCATGACACTGGGCACACCATCTTGAAATGCCATTTGCCCCTCCACCATAGGAATTACTATTTGCAGTATCATCAGCAGCTGATCCTGTAGTAGACGCAGTTTTGATTACCGGCCATATATTATTCTTATTTGATGCCCCGCCTATTGCAAGTATAGTATCCTGAAAGTTTGTCCCATTAATACCTCCAACCCAACTCGTATGGTCTGCATCGGTAAGTTCAACACCTGCATTACTTCCTGCATTTGTTGCACTCATCCTCAGATTTCTGAACTTATTTATAGCAGTATCGGCTGCATTGGCAGTTCCATGAGGGTCATGGCAAGATGTGCATGAGAAACCTGCTATTTGTGTATTATCTGCACTACCCGGTGGTATGACATTTGCGAGACCAATGGAATGCCCTTTTCCAAGTGCAGTACTGCCTCCATCTGAACTCAATGTAAAATCTGCACTAACCTCCGGATAGAAGTTACCGCCAGCACCTATGCCAGTCAGGTGATCCGTCTGTGTCCATAGTGTGCCAGTTGCAAGGTGCACCTTTGGTGGTTTTACATTCTTTGGCGCAAATTGAACATCTCCATTAACTCCTTGATCAGAATGACACTGCAGACAAAGCCTGTGAATATTTTCTCTGCTGGATATATCCGCCCTAAGCAAAACAAGTGAGCCGCCGGATGCACCGCCAAGCGTATTAGTACCACCTCCCTGGCTGTTATGCATTGTATGACAGTTACCGCATGTCAAATCACCCGCACCTTTATGAACTGCAAAAACTGATGTATTTATTAATAAGAAACCAGTAATCAAAACAACAACTCCTAACCATTTTTTCATGTCTTTCATAATATCTTCCTCCTTTCTTTTCTCTGATCTCTGAATGTTTATTTTGTAATTTTATATTGCCTGTAACCCTTGCCCTGAATAATAAGCATATATCATGCCATTCTAAAAAATATTAATTTTCAAGATGAACAAAACCTAATTTAATCGCAAAAATATAGAAAATCAAAGGGTTCAAATTTATAAAAATAACTTTGTGAAGCTTTGCATTTTGTGTAAAAGTACACAGTTTAGTTAAATTTTACACATTCTTTACCACGCTTTTGTTAAGAGGGATTTAGAGCTATATATGACATTTTTTACAGGTTGACATATCCCATGAAGTCCGCCCATTGTGGCATTTTCCACAATATTCACCTTCTACATTCTTTTTCATTGTAACCAAATTTGAACCTTTTTTATCTTTAAAAACCGATGGGTGGCAATCTTTACATTTCAATTTACTATGCTTTGAATGGGAAAAGCGGGCAGGAGGCATATCTGCCTTTTTCCTGCTCGCCTTTTGATTTTCAAATACAATAACATCCTGCGGTTTCTTCTCCGCCGCAAATAGAGGAAAAATCCATACAATTGACAATACATAAAAAATTATGAAAATTTTTAAAGCAGTTTTCATCAATTAAAGCCCATACTATTTAGATACTGACCTTAGAGTAATAGTATCATCCGGTTTATTCTTCTTAGGAAAAGTATGACACCTCTTACAATCTGCGAGAGGAAATGCAATTTTATTATGGCATCTGCCGCACCACTTGCCACCCGCCATTTCCATCATCTTAACATCGTTTCCGCCTGCCACTGGCTCAAATATAGGTCCACCGACACTCGCATGACAAATCTCACATTTTAACCACCATGTATGGATAAGATGGGGAAATACAACATTATCCATAAAATCACTCTTTGTTTCAAATAATATATTCATATCAAGTATCGCTTCATCTTCAGGTTTTGCATTAGGGTCAAGGTCAAAGCGTGGGTCTATTGTTTTTTCTTTAACAATCTTCGCCCAGTCAACCAATTTATACTTATCTAAAGGTAGACCTGACTCTGCAAGAGCAGTAGGATGCCATCCTGCCCCAATTTTTGCAAATGTAGATGCAACTCCTGATTTATTGATATCACCCGTTCCAGCCATTTCGCCCTTTGTATCAAGGTAAATAAGACTTTTTTTATCTTTTGGGTCAAGAGTCTTTGTAGAAGGTGTCTCTACTGGAGGAGTTGGAGGTGCTTTAGGCTGTTCTACTACCGGTGGAACTGCCTTTTCAGGAGACTTCTTTGATGTTTTTTTTTCAGCCGCATCAACTGAAATACAAAATATTGCAATAAATATTGTAATTAATAATGATATTTTTTTAAAATTTTTATTAATCTTCATTGATTCCCTCCTTTCTATTTATTTATTTGGCAATCTTCTTTGAATACTGAACAACACCAGGCGACCAGCCGGGTTCCCATGAATGACATCTCTCACAATAAAGCGGTTCCCATGCAGTAATTCCATTATGACATTTGCCACACTTTTCTCCATTCATAATCAGACTCATATTGATATCATTAGCACCTGCCTTTAATATAAAAATATCTTCATGGCAAACCTTACACTTAAATCTTATACGGTGAAACCAGTGAGGAAACATGACATCATTAACCCCTGCCTTCCTCATACTTTCAGCCTTGCTATTCAGTATTATATCTCCATATTCGGCAAATGAAAATTCAGCTGAAAGAAGAAAAGAATATAATCCTAAAAGTAAACCAATTAAAATTCTAATTTTCATTTCACTCCCTCCTTTTTTATTTATGTGTATTTTCACACTCTATGAGTGTTATATCGCCCATCTTTTATTTTTGAATTTTATGTATCCTTAAAAATAAAACAAAATATTTCAACAAATTACATAAACAGTTCACCTCCTCATGTTTTACAAAATAGACAAACATATAATAAAAGCAATTAATATGCCATTAATAGAGGAGTTATAAAGTCTATCAGGTTGAAAGTTAAAAGTTGTTTTATGACTATATTAACTTTACAAACCTTATAACTATATTCTTTTTAGTCTTAACCTGTAGCATCTGCTTTTAAATATCCAATCTTCTTCAACCTATATCTTAAGGCATATCTGCTCAGACTTAAAAGTTTTGCAGCCCTGGATTGATTTCCCCCGGCTTTTTTGAGGGCCTGAATTAAAAGATTTTTTTCTACTTCTTCAAGGGGAACTCCACCATCCGGAAGGGCAAAACTTGATTGCTGACGTTCTTCACCTTTTATAGGAACACCCTCTACCACTTCAATAGGTAGATGTTCAATTAATATCTCATCTTTGCTCTCAAGGATAATCGCCCTTTCAATCACATTTTTTAGTTCTCTTACATTTCCGGGCCAATGATATGAGAGAATAGCCTGTTCAGCCTTTGATGATAAACCTTTAACATCTTTCCTGAACTCCTTATTGAACTTATCTATAAAGTACTTAGCAAGAATTAGTATATCTCCTTTTCTCACCCTCAGCGGCGGTATAAAAATCGGTATTACTCTGAGACGGTAATATAAATCTTCTCTGAACTTCCCATTCTTAATCTCTTCTTTCAGATTCTTATTGGTTGCCGCTATAATCCTGATATCCACCTCAATATCCGAAGCCCCTCCAACCCTCTTAAACCGCTTATTCTCAATAAATTTTAACAGTTTCGTCTGTGTCGTAAGTAGCATATCTCCGATTTCATCAAGAAGGACACTCCCGCCATCTGCAAGCTCAAATAGCCCTATCTTTTTTGCCTTTGCATCTGTAAATGCGCCTTTTTCATAGCCAAAAAGCTCACTCTCAACAAGTGTATCTGGCAATGCAGTGCAATTTATATCCATGAATGGTCTTGCTGACCGTCTGCTCGCATAATGTATAGCCCTTGCTACAAGGTCTTTACCTGTCCCGCTCTCCCCTTCTATTAAAACAGTAGTTGCATCACTCTGAACTATCTTTTGAATCATGTCCAGAACATCTTTAATCTCTTTACTCTCCCCGATTATACTATCAATACTGTGGGTCTTCTTTTCCTTTTCAAGTCGCCATGTAACCTCTCTGTTGACTCTTTTAGACTCAATAGCCTTCTTTGCAATTATAGCGACCTCAGTAAGGTTAAAGGGCTTGCTGATATAATCATAAGCCCCAAGCTTCATGGCAGTTACTGCTGTATCAACTGAACCTGAGCCTGTAATCATAATTACAGGGACATCTTCATTTAAACCAATAATTTCCTTCAATATCTGAATTCCACCTATATCAGGCAAGAAGACATCAACAAATGCGATATCCGGCATATCTTCCCTTATAGAATTGATTGCCGATTCGCCATTTTCTGCAGTCTTGACTTCAAAGCCCTCTTTTGTCAGTTTTTCCTGCAATGTCCATGCAATAATATTTTCATCATCAACTATCAACGCCCTCGCCTTTTTCATAATAAAACCTCACTATCGTTATATTCGGTATCTTCCTCAACTATATTTAATGAATTCTCAAGTGGTAATATTATTGCAAACTTACTACCTTTGTCAACAACACTTTCTACCTTAATTGTCCCCTTATGTTTTTCCACTATCCTTAAGCTGATTGGCAGTCCCAATCCGCTGCCATCCTTCTTTGTCGTAAAAAACGGGGTAAATATATTCTTTATGATTTCAGGAGAAATGCCGCATCCTGTATCAGAAATCTCTATCTGAATGTATTCGCAGCCATTGGGTTTATCTGTTGATGTTGTAATTGTCAGCTTGTCATTTTCCTTCATAGATTCAACAGCATTGAGACAGACATTGAGTAATACCTGCTGCATCTTCTCTCCATCAATCAAGATATTTGGAATATTACTAAGGCTTGTGTCAATAGATATTTTACCCTTTCTGCACTTGAATTCAAGCAGATTAATTGTATCTGTTATCAGTTTATTCAAATCATGCATCTTTGGATTTACAACAATAGGCTTTGAGAACATGAGAAGGTCTTTTAGCATTGAATCCAACCTCTGAACCTCCTTAACTATCATATTAATAATCTCCTTTTTGGGGTCATCTGACGGAAGATCTTCATCAATCAATTGAACTGCACCACTGATTCCAGTAATAGGGTTTTTTATCTCATGTGCCAAAACAGCCGATATCCTGCCGAGAGATGCGAGGTGGCTCTCCTGTTTCAGCCTGTCAAGCATTATATTAAAATGCCTTGCCATATATCCAATCTCATCATTTGACTTCAAACCAATCCTCTGGTTTTTATTGCCATGTTCAATCTCCTTTATTGTTTTAATAACTGCATTCAGCGGCTTAGAAACCAGATTATAAACAATCCAGCTGATTATAATTATCAAAATGATTACAGTAGCTACAGATATCCATAACATGATAATAAAGTGGTTATTTAGATGCTCAGCAAATTTTTCGTCGGATAAGGAAATTTTTAAAATACCACGAATCTTTTCTTTATCACCATGACATTTATGACATGCAGGCTTATTTAAAACTGGCAAATAATAATCATAGAAAACCTTTCCGTTTTTATCATAGCCATAGAACTCTTTCTCCTTCCCTTCCCTCAAGACATCTTTTATCTTCTCATCGCTGACCACATCTGCCTTTCCCTCTTCTAAATTCATATACTCCTCTATGACATCATGGGAAAATTGGTAAATCTCCTTTACCTTATAAAATGTCTCAAAATCCTTAAATGCCTCTTTTCCGTTTGTTCTGATTACCTGTAATTTTTTTATCCCTGGAATTTTTTTAAATTTATGAATTAGGTCTCGGACAATAAAAGGCCTCTTTCCCTCCATTTCTTTTTCTATCATTGTAGAAATAGAATTTGCATATACCTTCGTCTTGGTAATCCAGTCCTCATGGAATAGGTCCCTCTCCATTCTTTCTACGGTATATATCATAATGGAAAAAATTATGACAATAGCTATAATGATTGGCAATATTATTTTTACCTGCAGTCTGTTAAAAAAAATCATAATTTACCCTGCCTCGTCAGAAAATCACGCATAATCCGTTAGACAACTTAAAAATAGAAAAACTTTCTAACGGGGTTTGCTTTGGCATGATATTTGGATATTATAATTTTATTAAACAATTATAATCTCCATTTATTTTAAAAGCAACAGCAAATAAACAACATTTACATCCCTGCCTGTCCTGTTTGCCAGCAGGTAGGTCTAATATATTATTACAATCTGTGTCTTTTAATACACTTTGATGGTGCATATAGCACAAATTTTTTAAATTATGGAAAAAAGAACTATTCTTATTGTAGATGATGAGGAGATTATAAGAAAGACCCTCTCTATCCATCTGACAAAGGGAAATTATTCGGTCATTCAGTCAGCCGGCGGCTCTGGGATATTTGAGGAGCTAAAAAATAACAATTATGAGCTTGTTATCAGTGATATCAGAATGCCTGAGGTTAATGGGCTGCAGATATTAGAATATGTCAAGAAGAATTATGCTGATATCCCTGTCCTAATCCTCACAGGTTTGATGGATTTGAATATTACCATTGAAGCCATGAAAATGGGTGCCTTTGATTTCCTTATAAAACCAATTACAAAAGAGCACCTCTTAAATACTGTCCAAAACGCACTTCATAGTAGAGACCTCCTTATTCAGAATAAAAAATTAGAAAAAGAAAATCTTGAATATCGCACCATTCTGGAAAATAAGGTAGAAGAGAGAACAGAACAGCTCAACAAAAAGACTGTTGAACTTGAAAATGCTTATGAAACACTGCAAAAAATGAATTTCCAGATGGTAAAGGTGCTTGCTGAGGCAATTGAGGCAAAAGATAAGTATACGAGGGGGCATTGCGACAGAATGCGTTTAATCTGCCTTAAAATTGGTGAATTACTTGGCATTTCAGAAGAGGAAAAGACTGACCTTGAATTTGCCGCCGTCCTGCACGACCTTGGTAAAATTGGAATTGCCGATTCTATCTTAAACAAGATAGACACCCTTAGTGAAAATGAGTTTGATATGATAAAAGAACACTCTTTAATTGGCGAGAAGATTATCTCGGAGATAAGCACATTTAAAAATGTAAGCATGATTATAAAACATCACCATGAAAATTATGATGGAAGCGGATATCCGGGAGGACTCAAAGGCAGCCATATCCCCCTCCTCTCACGAATTATTGCAGTAGCGGATGTATTTGATGCGCTGACAAGTAACCGTCCATATCGTGAATCCCTCTCCATAGAGAGTGCCATTTCTGAGATAAAAAATATATCTGGGACAAAATTGGACCCGTCTATTGTCCAGCTTCTAATCAGCAACAGAGAGTATTTTTATAAAAATTCATACACAAAACTAAAACCTAATCAGCCACAGAAATACAGTGGCACGGAGGAAAAAAATAAATTATTAAAAAAATCTCTGTGTCTACATGCCTATGGCAATTCTCTGTAATTTCTTATTGCTTGTATGAATCAGGAAAAAACAAACCTCATTTTCACCATCCGCAATAAACTTATCATTATCTTCCTTCTTGTTTCAATACTGCCATTTATTATATTAGGCTATACAACCTATAAAGAAGGTGAGTCTATCTTAAGGGAAAAAATATCCAATCAATTGAGCAGTATTGCTGATAGCAAAGAAAAAAAGATCAGGACATGGTTTATAGAGAGGTTTAATGATACAGAGATGATTGCCCATAATAAATTTATGGAAATACATCTATCAAGACTTCTATTGATTAAAAAAAATTATGAACAAAGGGGGCTGTCATCGCTTAAATATACAAATAGTGAAGAATATCAAAACATCACATCCTTTTTAAATATGATAATCAATCAGCTTGGTGTATTCTCAGAGATATTTATTCTGGACACCACAGGACATATCATCCTTTCAACCAATTTCCAAAGACTTAATGAAGATGAATCAAAAAATGACCACTTCAACATGCCAATAGCCCAAAAAGAGGTTTATATAAAGGATGTCTATTATTCTGATAGGTTGAAACAACCTATTATTACATTTTCAGATGTCATGTATGATTACAGAGGAGAGGAGCATGGCGTCATTGCTGGAGTAGTAGTGGCAAAGGTAAAAGTAAATGAGATACTTGAGCCATTGATTGAAGAATCGTTTGGGGTGGGTAAGACAGGAGAAGAGATATTAGTTAATAAGGATAACATCACATTGCTAAATCTTAAATTCTTAAATGACAGTGCATTAAAATATAAAATGCCGGATGAAACACCATCAACACTGGCTATTGCAGGAAAGAATGGTATCACTGAAGGGATAGACTATAGAAAAAGGCATACCCTTGCTGCATACCGACATATACCCGACCTTGAATGGGGATTGGTAGTCAAGATGGATATTGATGAGGCTTATGCCCCAATTAACAAACTCTTCAAGATAATTATTATATTTACATTATTAGGCGTCAGTTTTATCCTGTTCTTCATATCACAGGTATCAAGGCGTGTAACAGCCCCCCTGATTGAAATGAAGTCAATTGCCAGAGAGATTTCACACGGCAATTATCAAAAGGGTAATGATTATAAACTTAATAGGACAGACGAGATTGGAGGCCTTGCCCATTCAATCAGAGAGATGTCTATAAACCTGAATAAAAAACAGTCTGAGGTAGAAAACTACAAACAGGAATTGGAATCAAGGCTAAATGAAATATCTGAAAAGAATCTGAACCTTGAAAAGACATACCAAGAGCTTTATAAGACAAAAAATTATCTTGAAAAGATTATTGACCATTCAAAGGATATAATCATAACAACTGATATAAATGGAAATATTGTGGAATTTAATCCTGAGGCAGAGGAGAAGCTCGGATACAGAAAAGATATTATAATAGGCAAGCCTGCTTCAATCCTTTACGAAAACCCAGATGAAAGAAAACAGATAATAGACTTCGTCAATAAATTTGGTGCGGTCAGAAACAAAGAAGTCCGTCTGCTGTCAAAAACCGGAGATGTTCATCATGTAAGCCTTACCATATCACAACTAAAAAACGACTCCGGAGAGATTGACGGAACTGTCGGAATATCTAAGGATTTCTCGGAAGAAAGAATGCTTCAATATAAATTAATACAATCTGAAAAGATGGCTGGCATCGGGACACTCGCCTCTGGAATTGCCCATGAGATAAACAATCCCCTTGCAGGCATTCTTGGCATGGCAGAGGCTATTCTTGATGAAAATGACCACAGCATGATAAACTCATACGCAAAGGATATAGTCCATTATACCCTTGAAGCTACAGCCATTGTAAAAGAATTATTAACATATTCCCGACAGACACAAAATGAATCCATATCAACAATTGATATGGCAGTCATTCTTGAAAATTCCATAAAGATGGCAAAACATTCAGCCGACTTCTCTTTAATTACCATCATCACGGACATGAAGAGGGGGTGCTGGATAAATGCAAACGCAGGTGAAATGCAGCAGGTCTTTATAAACCTTATAATAAATGCAACACATGCAATGGAAGAAAAAGGGGGCAAACTGATATTAAGCTGCTATATGACAAATGATTCTATCAATACAGTTGTTACTGACACAGGAACAGGGATTAAAAAAGAACATCTCAATCAGATTTATAATCCATTTTTCACTACAAAACCAGTGGGCAAAGGGACCGGCTTGGGGCTGTATGTGGCATATAAGATTATTACAAAATACCATGGGCATATTGATTTGATTTCAGAGGAGGGAAAAGGGACATCTTTCGTTATAACACTCCCGCTTGCCGAAGGCATAGCCGCCATTCAAGAAAACGGCTCTGAGGGCAAAGGTGCAGCATATATGGTTGACGATGCTGATAATTCACAGATTAATCTGTTCAACCCTCACTTAACTTAAGTGGGGGGAAATCCGCTATGATTGTAAAAAACACAAGAGATATCATAAATAAAGAAAACCTGCTTATTGTAAGAGACCTGATACAGAAGAGGTCAGGAATATTCTTTCCTGAATCAAAAATCCTTACATTAGAAAAACCTATTTACTCAAATTATCTTGAGTCAATGGCAAAGAACTTTAATGAATATATATTGTGTCTTTCTTCAAAGAACGGAGACAGTTATTTCAGAAAATTGATTTCCTTCCTGACAACAAATGAGACCTACTTTTTCAGGGGAAAGGCGGATTTTGATATATTGAAGAATATCATCTTTCCTGAGTTAATTAAAAGAAAAACATCCAATCATAGAACTATCTCTATCTGGAGTGCGGCTTGTTCAACAGGCGAAGAGCCTTATTCATTGGCAATTATCCTCAAAGAACTTATTCCAAAAATAGAAACATGGAAGATTAATATAATTGCATCTGATATTGATGAAACTGCAATCAACACCGCAAAAAAAGGAGAATACAGTCGGTGGTCTTTCAGGGGTGTTGATACAAATATTCTAAATAAATATTTTTATAAAAATGATGATAAATATAAAATAAAGGAAGACTATAAGACACTTATTCATTTTATAAATCATAATCTCATCTCAGACCCTCCCCCTGCAAATGAAAATGATAATCTTGCCTCCGCAGACAGTAGGCATGGATTTGATATTATTATCTGCAGAAATGTCACCATCTATTTTAAAAAAGAAACAACCATGAATCTCGCTTTGAAGTTCTATAATTCCCTTAATGAGGACGGCTACCTTGTTGTAGGACATACCGAGTATTCAGCAGATAATTACAGTAAATTTATAAGCAGGGTTTTCCCGGTCGGTATCGTTTATCAAAAAGCAACCAATGGTGCAGCAAAAAATAAGACTACTCCAGAACTGATTAGCATAGAAAAAAAACAGGTTAAGGAAACTGACAAATTGCTGAACATTATTAAAAAGAGCACCCCATCATTGCCGAAAATATCTGACAATCTCAACTTACATGAGCATAGAAACAATTTAAGTGAGGAAAAAATCATATTCAATGAGGCTATAAAGCATTACACCAATAATAACTATGACTTCGCCATTGACAGATTCTTCAAAGTTCTTGACATCAATCCAAAAAATGTGAGAGCATCCTGGATGCTGTGCCATATATCAGCCAACAGGGGACATTTTGAAGATGCTATCAAATGGGGAACCCGCTGTATTGAGATAGACCCCCTTTTTAAAGAGGCATATTATTCACTCGCACTGATTAATCTTGAGAGGAAAGAGTATAATGAGGCTGTAGAAAAACTGAAAAAGGCAATCTATATTGATCCAAATTTCACTCTCGGTTATTTTACACTTGGAAATATCTACACATTAATGTATCTACATTCCCAGGCAACAGATTGTTTTAAGATAGCAATCGATATTCTGTCAGTAAAGCCGTCTGACGAAATCGTTTTTCAGGCTGAACATCTGACGGTTAAAGAACTCTTAAACCTTATTGAATTAAAGTTCCGTGCATCATGAACAAAGACTTAATTTCCTACACATGAACTTTGTGATATTTTTTTTAAATAATGTCCGTTATGCAATTGATATATCGGTAGTTGAAGAGATCATCCCTCTCCCTGCAATTACCCCAATTGCAAGGCTCCCATCATTTATCCGTGGAATTATCAATTTAAGAGGAAGTGCTATTCCTGTTATTGACCTGAAAGAGAGGCTCGGGATTGGCTCAAGTACCTATGAGCTGAACAATGATATTATTGTTGTCAGGGCACACAATAAAAAGGCAGGTTTTATCGTTGATGATACACTCTCTATAACGGATATCCCTGATAGCTTCTTTGCCCCTCCTCCTGATATAATCAGTGGAATTGATATCAGATATATATCTTCAACTGCCCAAATTGGTAAGGATTTGATAATCTCTCTAAATCTGGATAATATTTTAACCTTATCAGAAAAAGAGGAATTTGTAAAACTTGAGGTGTAATAAATAAAATAAGCCACAGAGACATAGAGGCACAGAGAAAGACAAAAAAATAAATAAGATTAAGGAGAAAGGGAGAAGATGGAGAGATGGAGAAAAGGTGAAATAAAATACTTTTTCTGTTCCCCTTTTCTCAAATTTCCCCATTTCTCCTTATTGTTTTCCTCTGTGTCTCCGTGACTCTGTGGCAAATTTTTTATAATTATGATAAAACACAAGACCAAAAGAAGTGTTGCTATGACAAATACGGATGTCTGGGAAAAAATCGGGAAAAGGGCTAAAGAGGTTCAAAAGAAGTCAGAACTTCTGGAAAAGATATCTGAAAGTGAAAAGAAAAAAATTTTCAGGGAACGGGCTGACAGGCTAAGCCAGATTAAAAAGGAATCTGATGATAGTAAAGATTTAATAAAAATTATCTCTTTTAATATCGGAAAAGAACTGTATGGAATTGATATAAGGCATCTTAACGAGGTCTATGAACTTGATAAAATCACCCCTATCCCCTGCACACCTCAGGCAATATCAGGATTGATAAACTTGAGGGGGAGCATTTTAACTGTTCTAAATCTGAATTTATTACTCAATCCCTCAGCCGAGACAACTCAAAAAGAGTTATCTGATGAACTATCTTCCTTTCATCCTTCACTTGCAAAGAGGGAAAACAGAGGGATGCATAAAATCCTTATACTCAGCAGTGGAGAAATAAAGGCAGGCATCAGGGTTGATAGTTTTAACGCTCTATATGAACTCTCAAAAGACAGCATTCAACCAGTATCATCAATCTTTTTCGAGAAAAATAAGATTATCAAACATGAGTTTTTTGTAAACAACACCTCACTCTGGATTATTGATGTAGAAGAGCTACTAAATGATAAGAGATTAATTGTTAATGAAGATGTATAAACATAAGAAGCTTAAAGGGTTTGCTTTCATCTTTCATTTGTTTCTTTCATATCTTATGTTATAATCGGCTTCTAAATTTATTGAAGGGAGGAAAAATAGGATGAAAATTTTATCTTTTTTAAATTTCAGCAGATTGCAGAGACAGCTTGTTCTGACCGTAACACTTACACTTATTATCGGTTTCTGTATAACAACATTTTTATCTATTAAACATAATATGGCTAATATGGAAGAGGGGGAGCGGATAAAGATCGCCCTGTTTACATCCACAGTTTCCGATGTAATAAGGGAAGAGATGGTTACTGGCAATGCAGAGCTTGTTACAAACTGGCTAACAAATATCAAAAATTCCGGAAGTTTTAAGGTGGTTCGTCTGATGCGCACAGATAAGACAGAGGCATTCGCTGACAACCAGACAATAGACAAGGTAAACAATTATCTTAATTCCAAGGCATTTTCTCAAAAATTAGCTACAAAACAACAGAATGAAATCTTAATTACAAATAAAGATATGTTTGATAGGGCAGTTCAAGGTGCCGCTGAAGTTGCCTACAATGAAACAATAAATGGAGAGCCTGTCCACACCCGTTTAATCCCAATTATCAGGGATGAGCGATGCGTTACCTGCCATGGGTATGAGAATAATCCTGTCCGAGGCATCCTCCAGGTTTCAGCATCAAGGACTGAACTTTTGAGTAATATAAAGAGCGATGCTATTAACGGAATTATAGGTGCTGTCATTATAATTATAGCAATCAGTATTACTATGAGTTATCTTATTCAAAAGATAGTCATAAAACCTATAGCAGAGGTTATTTTTAAAATAACATCAGCCGTAACCCAGCAGGAGCAGGTTACTTCACAGCAGGCATCATCTGTTAACCAGATAACTACCACCGTAGAAGAACTGAATGCATCATCAAAACAGGTATTTACAAAATCAGAATTCCTTGCACAACAGTCTAAAGAATCCCTCTCTATTGCACAGGAAGGGCAGAAGGCAGTGGAAAAAAGCATTGCTGAAATGAATTTAATAAAAGATAAGGTGGGAACGATTGCAGAAGAGGTTCTCACCTTAAGTGAAAAGACAAATCAAATTGGCATGATTATAAATGTAGTTGAAGATATAGCCAATAAGACTGATATGCTTGCATTAAATGCCTCAATTGAGGCCGCAAAGGCGGGAGAGCATGGAAAGGGTTTTGCGGTGGTCGCATCTGAAGTGCGTTCCCTTGCAGACCAGAGCAAAAAGGCTACAGATAAGATTTCTACCCTTATCCAGGAGATACAGTCATCTGTCAATTCCACAGTCCTTGCAACTGAAGAGGGGGCAAAAAAAGTGGATGCAGGGGTCAGCCATATTTTAAATGCAGGCTCAACCATTAATAACTCTATCAATACAATCCAGACAACTTCAGATTCAGCCAACGAAATCAGCATTGCATCAAGACAGGAATCCCTTGCAAATGATCAGGTAGCCGAGGCTATGACTCATATCAATAACGGAATGAAAGAGACAAGCAATGCAATAAAAGACCTGCATTTAATTGCACAGGATTTACAAGAACTTGTTGATAGACGGAAAATTAGTAGGCCTGAATTAAATCTGAAAAATAAATAAGGAAGGGTTCAAGTGAATACCCTTGCCGCTGGAACCCTATACTTAACAATATGCCATTCAGTAAAGAGGAATTTGAGAAGCTGTTTGAAATTTTCAAACTGGAGTGTGATGAGCATATACAGAAACTCAACAGCGGTATACTGACCCTTGAGGAAAATCCTGATAATGTAGGACTCATTGGAGAAATTCTTCGGGATGCGCACAGCCTTAAAGGTGCTGCCCGAATGATTGATTTTAAATCAATAGAGGATATTTCCCACAACCTTGAAACAATTCTCGGAAAAATAAAAAAGGGTGAAATCAAACTTTCAACTGAAATCGCCAATCTAATCTTTAACAGTCTGGAAAACATCTCTGAAATCGTAAAAATCATATCACAGGGGGGCAGAGAAGATGAGGTTGATATCTCATCACTGATTGAACAGCTAAAGAAGGCATCAAAAGGGGAGCCATTTTCAAAGCCGTCAGCCAAAAAAAATAAGCCGGATGAAACACCCAACCTATACCCCCTTTCTGAAGATGGGATAGATATGAATCTTTTCATGGAAGAGACAACCGATTCATATCAGAATCTTATAAACAGCCTCATCAAGATTGAGAAATCTCCTGACAATAAAAAAGCGATAGAGACTGCCTATAACCAAATACATGCCCTGAAGGGGAGTGCCCGCATGATAAAACACAGTAAAATGGATTCACTCTCACTTGCCATGGAACAGATATTATCAGGGGCTATGGACAAAAAAATTGTTATAACTCCTTCGTTGATAAGCACCCTCCTATCAGGTGCAGATTTCATAAAAATATTTATCCATCAAATCGGCAGCAAGATGAATCCTCCATATAATTGGCAAAACTCTGATGAAGTTCTGCCTAAAGATATAGATCAAAACACATTTAGAGAACTTATTGATATTATCAATTCAGTTAATCCATATCTATCGACAGACAGGCAACAGACGACTGAAACTTCACCAAAAATACCTAACATTAAAAAGGGGCATAAGCCTAATGACGGGGCTTCTGCCATCCAGTCAAAAAACACTGTTAGGGTAGCTTCCGAAAAGCTTGATAGACTTATGGAAGAGGCGGGCGAGCTTTTAATCATGAAGTTAAAGGCACAGCAGAGGGTTATCCATGTCCAGTCAATAATCAATGAATGTAATTTGACTAATCAGTCATTTAAAAAAAATAAAAGGGTAATTCGCCACCAGGCAAAATTGCAGAATGATAAAACCTCAGAGGTTACAGAAAAACGCATATTAACAGAATTTGAAAAAAAAATTTCAAACCTCTCTGACAGGCTTGATTCTTTCTATAAGACACTGTCTAATGACAGTCACCAGCTTTCACTTATCATCGAAAAACTTCAGGACGATATTAGAAAAACAAGGCTCCTCCCCTTCCATACAATCATGAGTGCATTTCCAAAGATGGTAAGGGATATATCTGTCAATGAAAATAAAAAGATAAAATTTGAATTCTCAGGCGGCGATATTGAACTTGATAAATTTATCCTTGAAGAGATTAAATCCCCCCTTATGCATATGCTACGCAATTCCATTGACCATGGAATAGAACCGACGGAAGATAGAATTAAATTTGGTAAAACCGAAGAGGGGAATATAAAAATATTGCTGTCTCAGAGAGGAAATAATGCCATTATAGAAATAATTGATGACGGTAGCGGAATAAACATTGAACAACTAAAGAGTTCTGCTGTAAAAAAAGGATTATATACAGAAAAAGAGATGCAGCAGATGAAGGAGAGACAAATACTGAATATCATATTTCAACCAGGCTTTTCTACAAGTAAAATTATTACGGACATATCTGGCAGGGGAATTGGAATGGATGTAGTAAAGGCTACCATTGAACGCTTAAATGGAACAATTGACATTGAGACATCAAAAAATACAGGAACAAGATTCATTCTTACAATCCCTCTAACCCTCAGCATAACCCATGCTATTAAATTTTTTGTCAACAACGAAATTTATTACATCCCTATCAATATGATTGAAAGAATAATAATAGTTGACGAGAAGAATCTGTCTACCATTGAGAGGGGACTTGCGATACATTATAATGGTTCAATAATACCTTATGTCCGCATGCAGCAGATATTGGAGATACCGGTATCTGAGTCTAAAGAGTCAGAGAGGTTTGCAATTATCCTTAAAACAGGCAATACAATGGCAGCATTTGCTATAGATAAATTCCTTGGGGAAGAGGACATAACTATAAAAGGTCTGGGAAACTATATGAAGAGGGTTAGAAATATCTCAGGGATTACTATTATGAGCGATGGCAATATTGCACCAATTTTAAATGTACCCGATATGATTAATGCAATCCAGCTCAGAGGAATAGCATCAACAAAGAGAAAAATAGAAAGTCCTGATGTAGAAAAACACCTTTCAATTCTTGTGATTGATGATTCAATTATGACAAGAACACTTGAAAAAAATATACTTGAATCTTATGGCTATGATGTAGTAACCGCCATTGA
>DNJG01000134.1 GCA_003489165.1 Nitrospinota bacterium
AAGATAGGAGAGAAAAATTGAAAAGAACATACCAGCCGAGTAAAGTTAGAAGGAAGAGGACTCATGGTTTTAAAAAGAGGATGTCCACCAAAGGCGGCAGAAAGGTGTTAAAGCGGAGAAGGAGCAAAGGGAGAAAGAAACTGACCGTTTAGAGTGTGATGGCTTTCCTCCAACTTTATGGGTGATGAATCGCTCAGCAAGAGAGAGAGACTCCTTAAAGGATGGGAGTTTAAGGAGGTATTTGATAAAGGGTGGAGGATAGACAAAAGGTTTTTCGTAATTTACGGCATTAAAAATCTCCTCGGGTTTACAAGAATTGGTTTGTCTGTCCCTAAGAAAGTTGGAACGGCAGTAAAAAGGAACAGGGTAAAGAGGATACTGAGAGAGGTTTTCAGGCAAAACAAAGAGAGATTTTTCAAATCTCACGATATTGTGGTTGTGGTAAAAAAGGGTGCTGAAGGATTATCTTTCAGGGAAGCAGAAGAAATATTTTTGAGTATCAGTAAAGATAATCAATATAGGGAATGAAGAGTATTTTAGAGACTAAATTAATCTTATCAGATAATAGTTTCTCCCCCTTTAACTCCTCCCTACCGAAATTATTAGAATTTTATTAGGAGCTGATTAAAAATGGAAAAAAGGGCTTTTCTTGCAGTATTTCTATCTGCATTGGTCTTCATTTTGTATCAATATTTTTATCTTAGCAAAATTGATACAACTCAAATAAAACCTGAACAGATTAAGGGTGAAGAGCAGAGTGTTTCCCCTAAATCTCCTCTCCCCCCTCAATCTGAACTTTTAGTTAAGGAAGAAGTTAGGGTTGAAGAAGTGCTTATAAAAGAGAGAGAGATAAAGGTAAATACAGGGGCAACAGATGTAGTTTTGACAAATAAAGGTGGAAAGGTCAAAGCAGTATATTTACAGAAATATAAAACAAAAGACGGCAAACCGATTAATTTAATTAAAGATGCAGAGGACAAACTTCTGCCTGTAAGATTGGATTTCGCGGATAAAAAGTTTTCTGATGTTATAAATAGTGCTGTATTTGATGTCGCTGAGACAGAGGATGTAATAAACCTTTCACAGGATAAGAGAAATTCCACAATAAGATTTTTCTATAAAAGCAATTCAGGGCTTGTGGTATCAAAGGAATATACATTTTATTATGATGATTACAAGATTGATGTCAGCATAAAGACAGACGGTGGTGCATTGCCTGAAGACGGTCTTTCATATCAGGTTTTATGGAGCCCAGGGTTAAGGGAAGATGGCAATTCTGGTGGCTATAGTTATGAAGGTCCCACCTCCTTTATAAACAGTGAATTAGTCTCCGATAAATTAGATAAAGGCAAGCAGGTGTATCATGAGGGTGATATAGGCTGGGTTGCTGTTCAGAATAAATATTTTATGGCAGCCCTTATACCCGTGATTAAGGAAAATTTTAAGGCAGTTGTTAAGACCTCAGATGCCGGCGACTTATCGGCANNAGATAACAGATTTATTTTATATGCAGGCCCAAAGGAGAATGACAGGCTTAAGACATACAATGTATCTCTGGAAAAGATTATTGACTTCGGCTGGTTTGATTTTCTTGCAAGGCCATTATTCAAGGTATTAAAGTTATTTTATAAATTCACCCATAATTATGGCATCTCCATAATAATCCTTACAGTCATTATAAAACTAATCTTCTTCCCCATGAGTCAAAAGAGTTTTAAATCCATGCAGAAGATGCAGAAGATCCAGCCGGAATTAAAGATAATTCAGGAGAGGTATAAAAACGACAAACAGATGTTGAGTCAGGAGATGATGAGGCTATACAGGGAAAACAAAATAAATCCCATTGGCGGATTTCTGCCCGTCATTATTCAGATACCTGTATTTGTAGCACTTTACAATGTCCTCATGTATAGCATTGAGCTGAGGCAGTCGCCGTTTATCTGGTGGATAAAAGACCTTTCAGAGAAAGACCCTTATTATATTACGCCGATTCTGATGGGCGCTACAATGCTTATACAGCAGAAGATGACCCCCTCAGGCGGCGACCCGATGCAGGCGAAGATAATGCTGATTATGCCTGTTATTTTTACATTCATGTTTTTAAATTTTCCATCTGGACTTGTCATATACTGGCTTGTCAATAATGTTCTCTCAATAGGCCAGCAGTATTTAATTTATAAAGATATGAAGAAGTAGGAGGAATTTATGGAATGGGTAGAAGGCGAAGGCGCTACAGAAGATGATGCAATAGCTGATGTGATGAGACGGCTTGGCGTTGCATCAAGAGATGATATTAAGGTAGAGGTTATTGGTGAAGAAAGAAAATTATTCGGGTTTGGTGAAAAGAAATTTAAGGTAAGGGCTATACTTAAACCTGCAGAAAAGACGCATATTGAAAAGGTTGAAGAAAGTATTAATATTCTTCAAAGACTGTTAGATTATATGGAGATTGATGCGAGGGTTAACGGAGAGGAAAAAGAAGATTTAATCCATCTGACAATTTTCAGCGATTACAGCGGGATTCTTATTGGAAGAAGAGGGGAAACACTTGATTCTCTGGAACATCTGGTGGACAGGATAGTCAATAAAAATATTGAAGACAGGGTAAGTATAATTGTAGATACAGAGGGCTACAGAGAGAAACGGAGGGAAGAACTGAACAGCCTTGCAAATAGGATAGCACGGCAGGTAAAGATGACAGGGAAGCCTGTTGTAGTTGCATCAATGAGAGCCCGCGACAGAAAGATAATCCATATAGCACTTAAAGATGATGAAGATGTGGAGACGATGAGTGAAGGTGAGGGTTTTGAAAGGAAGGTAATAATCTCCCCTAAGAGCAGAAGTCAGAAGTCAGAAGTCAGAAGTCAGAATAAAAATACAACCGAATTTTTCTGTATTCTGTGTTCTGTGTTCTGTATTCTGTAATTGTATGTTTGACCTGACTGATACCATATCTGCTATTTCTACCCCTCCCGGAGAGGGTGGAATAGGGATTGTCAGGGTTAGTGGTTCCGCCTCAATATCTATCGCAAAAAAAATCTTTACAACACCTAATGAAAAATTTCTAAACGGTGTTGAATCCCACAAGCTTATCCACGGATATATAAAAGATCCTGATACCCGGAAGAATATAGATGAAGTTCTCCTCACAGTCATGCACTCCCCGAAGAGTTTTACAGGAGAGGATGTAGTTGAAATAAGTTGTCATGGCGGAAGTCTCCCTCTCAATAAGATTTTAAGCTTAACAATCAAGAGCGGTGCAAGACTTGCCGAACCGGGTGAATTTACAAAGAGGGCGTTCTTAAACGGCAGGCTGAATCTTCTTCAGGCAGAGGCAGTAATTGATATTATCAAATCAAAATCTGATACTGCACTTGAATTCGCAATGAGTCAGTTGCAGGGCGGGCTTGCAAAAAAAATAACATCAATAAGAAGCATCTTAATAAATATGCTTGCAGAGATAGAGGCAGATATTGATTTTCCAGAAGAGGATATTGAATTTANNTTGACTGAAATAGGGCAATTGGTTGACAGCTACAGATACGGAAAGATTTACAGGGAAGGAGTATCTGTTGTAATAGCAGGGAGGCCTAATGTCGGCAAATCAAGCCTCATGAATGCCCTCTTAAATGAAGAGAGAGCAATTGTAACCTCTATACCGGGGACTACAAGGGATACGATTGAAGAAGGGTTGAATATAAACGGGCTGACAATAAAAATTGTAGATACTGCAGGTATCAGGGAATCTGAAGGATTCGTTGAACAGGAGGGGATAAAGAGGACACAAAAGGCTATTGATGGGGCAGGTTTGATTATCTTTTTATTGGATGGCTCGGAGGGTTTAAGAGAAGAGGACAAAGATTTAATAAAAGAAATAAAACAAAAAAATAAACCTGTAATTATTGCTATAAATAAGATTGATGTAATATCTGCCACAGAGGGCACAGAGAATTATAAAAATCTAAATATTTTCTACACGTGCCCCGTGGAATCCGCGGTAAAAAATGAATTTCCTAATGAAAATATAGTAAAAATATCTGCCCTAAAAAATATTGGTTTACCAGAGTTAAAAAATAAGATTTTTGATATTATTACCCCCCCCTCATCCCCCCCTTTACAAGGGGGGGAGAAAAGGGGGGTAGTGACTCCAGAGGGTATATTTATTACAAGAGAGAGGCATAGAGAACGACTTTCAAAAGCACATGACTCACTAAGTAAGGCTGTTGATGCTATAAAACAAAATCTCTCATCCGAATTTATAGCCGCAGACTTAAGGCTTAGCCTTGATAGCCTCGGCGAGATAACAGGCGAGACATATACTGAGGATGTGTTAGACAGGATATTTCAGGAATTTTGTATAGGGAAGTAATATGTCATTTTTTCTTTCGGTATTAGGACTTGTGTTGATTATAGAAGGGCTGCCTTATTTTGCATTCCCTGAACAGGTGAAGGAGTTTGCAAAAAGACTTCCTGATATTCCAGATAGTGTGTTGAGGGGGCTTGGAATTTTACTTATGATTTCAGGTCTATTGATTGTCTATATTGGAAGAAAATATATGTAATATGTTGTGTACATTTTTATCACTAACATTTTTATACCTTTTAATTGTCTATGCAATACGATGGTTTGAATTTTCTAATAGTAATGAATATAAGGAAAAATACAAAGATAAAACAATTTTCTCAGATTTTCAAAAAGAGGGTTACAAAGCCCTTGTTGGATTTGTACTTGAATATATCTATGTAATTGTACACCTCGTTCTTATTGTCGTAGATTACATCACCTCACTTTTTCAATCAATTACACCAAAAATCAGTTCACCCCAAGATACACAGAACCCAATAATCCTTGTTCATGGATACATGATGCGTGGCCTCGTCATGTATCCAATAAAACGGAGGCTGAATAAGGATGGTTATAAAAATGTATATCTCTTTACATATTCCCCTCCGTGGCTAAATATAGATGATTTCTCTCTGCAGCTAAAGGATAAGATAGAATTTGTAAAAAAAGAGAGAGGGGTTGAAAAGGTAGATTTAATCTGCCACAGTATGGGCGGGCTTGTGGCACTCAATTATATAAACAAACACGATGGAGTAAAGAATATTGATAGACTGATTGCACTCGGGACACCATTTGGAGGCTCAAAACTGTGGTCATTTTCTATTGGCAAATGTGGTAAGGAGATGAGGCCCGGGAGTGAATTTTTAAAAAAAATAAGCATGCCCCAAGCAGGTATTAGGGCTACTGCAATCTACACAACCTTTGACGAAATGGTAATCCCCTATGAGTATAGTAAACTGGAATGGGCTGATAATATTGAAATGAATTATATAGGTCATGTGGGACTTCTGTTTGATAGTAAAGCATATAAAATTATCAGAGAAGCCCTAAAGACTTCCCAATCTTCTCAAAATTTTCTATTGCAAAAATAAGGTCTTCCTTACTGTGTGTGACAGAGAGCATCACGCGGAGACGAGCCTTGCCCATAGGCACTGTGGGATATCCGATTGCCTGTGCAAAGATGCTCATTTCAAACAACTTCTGACTAAATTCTTTGGCGATCTTGGCATCTCCTATCATAACAGGTGTGATGGGGGTTTTTGTATTTTCAAGATTAAATCCAACAAGTCTCATCTTCTCCTGAAAGAATGAAGTATTTTCCCAGAGTTGCCTTACAAGAGTATCAGAGGCAATTAGGATGTCTACCGCAGTAATACATGCTGATACATCGGCAGATGTTGCTGCACTTGAAAATAAAAATGGCCGCCCCTTTTGTGCAAGATAATCGGTTAATCTTTTACTCCCTGCAATGTAGCCGCCGACAACACCAAATGCCTTTGACATTGTTCCTACCTCTATGTCAATTTTGCCGTGCAGGTTGAAGTGGTCAACAATACCCCTGCCTCCCCTCCCCAAAACACCTTCTCCATGTGCATCGTCCACCATTATAATGGCATCATATTTTTCAGCAACATTTACTATTTCAGTCAGTGGTGCAATATCCCCTTCCATACTGAAGACACCATCTGTAATAATAAGCCTTCGTTTTACATCCTTTTCAGCAGATATTTTTGCCTTAAGGTCTTTTATATTACAATGCTCATATCTGATAGTCTTTGCTTTGGATAGACGACATCCATCAATAATACTTGCATGGTTTAGTTCATCCGAAAAGACAACATCCCCTTCACCAACAATTGCAGGGATGACAGCAAGGTTTGCACAGAATCCTGATTGAAAAGATAAGGTGCTTTCTACACCTTTAAAAAGTGCAAGTTTGCGTTCAAGTTCTTTGTGAAGTGTTGTTGTTCCTGCAATAGTCCTTACTGCCGCAGGACCCACACCATAGTTTTCTATAGCCCTTTGAGATGCTGATTTTAGTTTTGGGTCATTTGCAAATCCGAGATAGTTATTTGAACATAGATTTAATACCTTCTTTCCATCTACAGTAATCCATGAACCCTGTGGACTCTCAATAGTGCGGATATTAATTAATAATCCCGTCTCTTTGAGTTTTATTAGTTCTTCGTTAATAAAATTAAGCTTGTCCATCAACTTTTAAAATAACCTTACCGCACTTTCCATCTCTCATCAGTTTTATACCCTTTTCATAATCCTTCAATGGAAACTGGTGGGTGATAATTGGACTAACATCAACAAGCCCTGAAGATAGAAATCGTGATGTCTTATACCATGTGGAAAATACCTTTCTTCCTGTTATTCCGTAAATCCTTATTTTTTTAAAGATAACATCTTTATTCAAATCAATATTTACCCTTCTTTCATAAATTCCCAAGAGAGATAGTCTGCCACCGGGCGTGATAACATTTAACCCCTGATTTAGTGCCTGATTACTACCTGAAAATTCAAGGACTACATCCACTCCATTATTTTTTGTAGCCTCAAGAACAAGTTTGACAATATCCTGTTTTTTAGGATTCGCTGTAATATTAGCACCCATTTTTTTGCCGATATTTAAACGATAGTCATTCGGGTCTGAGAGGATAATTAATGACGCCCCGCTTGCCTTTGCAATACCTGCAGCAAAGAGTCCAATTGGCCCTGCCCCAAGGATTAAGACTGTCTTTGCGGATATATCTTCTGAAAGGACTGTATCAACAGCATTTCCAAATGGCTCCTGTATAGTTGCAAAATCATCAGGAATATCAGGGTCATTTTTCCAGAGAACATGCTCGGGCAAGACAAGGAATTCAGCAAATGTG
>DNJG01000043.1 GCA_003489165.1 Nitrospinota bacterium
AGGAGGAGGAGGAGGAGGAGTTTTCCTGCCCTATTACGGGTAAGATATTCAAGGTGCGGTTTTATCCGATTAAAGATGTGAACGGAGGCTACCTTTATTCCATCCATATACTTGAAGATATAACAGAGGCAAAGAAGGCAACGGAAAAGATTAAAGAGGCAGAAAGCCGCTATCATATACTTTTTGAGCAGTCTCCAGCCGGTGTTGTAATTTATGACCCGGAAACCCTTCTCCCTATTGAATTTAATGACCAGATGCACAATCAGCTTGGTTATTCACGGGAGGAGTTTTCACGATTGCCGATTCCTGCTTACGAAGCCGTAGAAAACCCTGAAGAAATAAAGGCACACGCAGAAAAGGTTTTAAAGGAAGGGCAGGATACATTTGAAAGAACGCACAAAACCAAAACCGGTAATATCAGGAATGTCCTTATTTCTGTCAAACTAATCAATCTGTCGGGTAAAGTTCTCTTATATTGTATTATCCGTGATACTACAGAGATAAAAATGGCAGAGGAAAAGATAAAGCAGGAGATGGAGATTACAAAGCATCTCTTAATGATTGCAGAGACAACGGCACATATAACTGATGTTGATAAACTCATGGAGCAGGTTATGCGTTGCGGGCATGAGATTATGAAATGTGATGTGTGTCTTTCATATCTATGGGATGAAGAAGCAAGGAAGTTTGTGCCAAGCCAGTGTTATGGTTTGGCACATGAACTCATTCCAATTTTTAGGACAGAGCCTCTGGATGAGAAGCTGGAGTTTGTTAAAAATGCAATGGAGGGGAAGAAGCCGGTGATTATTTCTCAACCTCTTAACCTCTCAACTTCCGCATTAAATTGGCTGCCTGACATCAAAACGATTACTGTAGTTCCGCTTATCGGCAAGACAGATTATCTCGGTTTGATTATCGGCATATATAAAACCTCAAAGGAATTTACAGAAAGAGATAAAAAACTCATGCAGGGTATTTCACATCAGGTCTCTACAACCCTTGAACAGACAAGTCTCTACACAGATTCCATTAATAAGGCAATGGAACTTTTCCATAAGGTAGAAACCATACAGGTCATGCACGAGATGGACAGGAGCATACTATCTACCCTTGAGTCGCAGGAGATATTGGAAACCACTACAAGGTTGATAGGGAAGGTCATACCCTGCGACAGGGCAACTGTTGTCCTTGTTGACAGGGAGAGGCAGGGTTTTATCTACAAGGCAGGTTTTGGTGTAACAATTGTCCAAAAAGAAGCCTTTATCCCATTTAAAGATTCATCTGCCACAGAAGAGGTGGTAAAGAAGAGGAGAACCGAGTATATATCTGATATTAGAAAACTTAAAAATCTCCGCCCTATTGAAGAAAGATTTTTGAAGGATGGTTTTTTATCCCACATAAGGATTCCACTGGTTGTGAAAGGGGAGATTGACGGCATATTAACCGTTGGTTCAAAAAGGGCAGCCGCTTTTACCCCTGAAGACCTTTCAACACTTGAAAAAATAGCATCCCAGATAGGCGTGGCATTGGAAAATGCAAGGCTTGTTTCAGACCTTGAAGAACTCTTCCTCGGGACTGTTAAATCCCTTGCTTCTGCTATTGATGCAAAATCAAGGTGGACAGCAGGACATTCTGAGAGGGTTACGAGATATGCAATTAATATAGGGAAGGAGATGGGTTTTTCTAAGAAGGAACTGCAAGATTTGGAGATTGGAGGGCTGCTGCATGACATAGGTAAATTAGGGACTTATGAGGCAATCCTTGATAAAGCAGGAAAACTAACAGATGAAGAAATTAATATGATTAAACAGCATCCTCTAAAGGGCGCTGAGATTTTATCGCCAATAAAACAGTTAAAAAACTGCATCTCTGCTGCAAAATATCACCATGAATATTATAATGGTAAAGGATACCCTGAAGGTTTGAAGGGGGAGGAGATTCCTTTAACGGCTCGGATTATTTGCATTGCAGATAGTGTTGATGCAATGGGTGCAGATAGGCCATATAGAAAAGGCAAGCCGATGGATGAAATTGTTGCAGAATTGAAGAGGTGGTCAGGAACTCAGTTTGACCCAAAAGTGGTTGAGGCGTTTTTGAGGGTGATTTAACTGGCTAATATCGTTGCCGCTCTGACAGCACTTTCAGGTGTAGAAAATACAGGCATGCCCTTTCCTTCAAATATACTATTTATCTTTTTTGTGAATTTTCCGCCAGGACTACATATAATTATTGGAGTATTATGTCTCTGTATAGCCCCTTTTAACTTATCCACAAGTTCTTCTGAAAGCTGAGGAGGCCCCCACAGGACTGTTACAATGGCAATGTCAAATCCATCCTTTAAACCCTCCTCAAGTGCAGTGATATAATATTCATCTGTAACGCTTCCTGTCAGGTCTATTGGATTGCCTACAGAACAAAAAGGAGGGAGTTTGGATGAAAGACTTTTTTTAATCTCTTCAGAAAGCCCTGTAACCTCAAGCCCTGAGTTATCACAGGCATCTGCGATTCTTACGCCAATCCCCCCACCGTCTGTTATAATCAAAACTCTTTTTGCTTTAGCCAAACTATAAACATTCAAAACCCTGCAGGCATCCTTCAGTTCTTCATATCCATTAACTTCAATTATCCCTGCCTTTTTAAATGCTGCACTGTATATCTCATACCTTCCTGTCATTGCACCTGTATGCGACCTTGCAGCATGGACACCCGCATCTCTCCTCCCGACCTTTACTGCAATAACAGGTTTTTTTCTCGTGCAGCGGGAAGCCGCATCTATAAACCTTCTTCCATCATCAATTGATTCTATGTAGAGTGCTACGACCTTTGTTGCATCATCATCTGTCAGAAATTCAAGGCAGTCGGTCTCACCAACATCAACCCTATTTCCATAACTTATAACACGGGCAACTCCAATACCTTCATAGGCAAGCTCGTCCATGATTGTTCCTGCAAATGAGCCGCTCTGTGAAATTATAGATATACCGCCTTTGTCAGGCCTTCCTATCCTGTCCCTTGGTATAAAGAAGGTATCAACATTGGATATTGTGTCATATATACCGAGGCAATTTGGTCCCATAACCCTGATTCTGTTCTTTTCGGCAATCTCTTTTATATCCTGTTCAAGTTTTATCCCCTCATCTCCCATTTCTTTAAAACCACTGCTGACAATGATTGCACCTTTGACCTTTTTACCTGCGCTTTTAAGTGATTCTGCTACTACATGGGCAGGGAGGGCAATTACAGCTATATCAATATCGCTCCCTATCTCTGCTATAGAACTATAGCATCGCTTCTCATTTATGAATTTATATTTTGGATTTACAGGATAGATAGCTCCTAAAAAGCCTCCTTTTTTCAGATTCTCAAGTATGACATAGGATAGTTTTCCCGGTATGGGTGATGCACCAATGACAGCAATTGATCTGGGGTTAAAAAAGAAACTTATATCGTTTTTTTTTGGGGGCATAAAAGTTTTCAAATTATACTATATTCAGTTTTTAACTGAAAATCTTACCCACACAATTACGCGAAGACTTTAAATTTTTTCTTTTTCAATTTGTCCAGGTTAGGTCATCTTGGTTTATATTTCAAAAGTTTGTAAAGTTCTTCCCGTGTCTGCATCCTGTCAATAAACCCTTTCTGAGTCCCCGTTTTCTTTAACTCTGTCAATGCATCTTCAACTGCCTTCATAGCTACCCTGAAGGCGGTCAGAGGGAAGATGACAATTGAGTAACCCATCTCTTCAAACTCTCTAACTGACATATATGGAGTTTTACCGAACTCTGTCATGTTAGTCATTAATGAAACACCCTTTACCTCTTTTGCAAATATCTCAAACTCCCTTTTTGACTCCAGTGCCTCAGGGAAGATTACATCTGCACCTGCATCAATATATTTTTTTGCCCTCTTTATTACACCTTCAAGCCCCTCCATCGCCCTTGAATCTGTTCTAACTATGATTAGAAAGTCGGGGTTCTCCCTGGCATCACAGGCAGCCCTTATCTTTTCTTCCATATCTTGAGCAGGAATTACCTTTTTTCCCGGAAGGTGGCCGCACCTCTTGGGAAACTCCTGATCCTCTATGTGGATGCCTGCAACTCCTGCCTTTTCGAAGCTCTTGACTGTCCTTGCTATATTTGGTAAATCCCCGAAACCTGTATCAGCATCTGCTATGGCAGGGATATTTACCGCATTTGCGATATACCCTGACTGCTGAACCATCTCTGTCATAGTTAATAAACCGATATCAGGGACACCTGCCATACCGTTAGACAAACCTGCACCTGAGATATAGACCGCACCGAATCCGATTTTTTCTATGAGAAGGGCTGTAGCAGCATTAAATGCCCCTGGCATAACTACTACACCCTTTTTGAGGAGTTGTCTGAAAATGGCAGGCTTTGAATATGTATTCATTATTGTTCACTTACAGTAATGCTGTCCATTATTTCCCTTACATCCTTTATATACTCCAGATGCCAGAGCTTATCAAGGATTATATCTGTCTGCCCCGGAGGTAAAATATTATCAGCCATTGTCTTGAACTTAATCTCCACTTCTTTATCTGTCATTGGGTTTTTTGGATGCCCTTTTGGGTAGGTAATCATCTTTAAAAATCTCCTCCCATCCTTTGTGACAATCTCTATCAGATTTGGCATTGCCTCTGGATATTGTCTGTTTAAATCTACATCACGGCTAATTTTAATCTTCCCCATCAATTTGTGTAACATCGGGTCTTTTATTCTTTCCTCTGAAAACTGGTTTAATTCTACCTTTCCATCTACCAATGCAACTGCTACACAATAAGGGAGGCTATGGTCAGCCGTCTCCCTTGTCTTTGGATTCCACTTCTCTGCCCCTGAGCCTATAATCTCATAGCAGGCATCAAATGTCCTGACCTCTATGGATTCAATGGCATCTATATCACCTATCTTACTTTTAAGTTCAATGGCGGCCTCAATGGCACTCTGGCTGTGGTATTCGGCGGGGTAAAATTTTATATAGGTATCAAGAATTTTGAAGGGGCTTGCCTTTCCACCGAATTCTTCAAGTTCAAAATCTCCTGATACTAATTTCATAAACCCCTTTTCCCCCTCAAATATTGGGGCAGGACCTGTCATTCCATGTCTTGCCAGTATGGCGGCAAATACTGCATTTCTAGCTGTATTGGCAAAGGCACACCCCTTCCACATTGATAATTCTCCAGTGCGGGTCTGCCTCAGTGCAATATTTGCCACACCTGAAATGCCGAGGGTATGGACAGTTTGCTCTATATTCAAATCCATTAATTTTGAAGCGACAAGCCCGCTTGAAAAGGCGCCATATGTTACATGGTCCCACCCCTTTGCCCTTAAAGAGGCGGCATCGCATAACCTGCACTGTATTTCATAACCGATAACAATGACAGTAATCAAATCTTTTCCGCTTCTCCCTTCTGCCTCTGCAACGGCGAGGGCAGTGGATATATTATCACTCGGATGGGCTGGTTCTTTAGAAAGGTAGGTATCATTATAATCAAGATAACGAATCATTGTGCCATTTGTACAAAGGCGGCTAACTCAGGGGAGGTTCTTTTCTTTGTCCCTATGATAGTTGCACTATGAGGATTTTCTATAGAGCCTGCTACATCTCTAACTATTTTAACCGGCTCGCTATTATATGCGCCTAAGGCACACCCCAGAGAGTCTATGACCCGTCTCTTTACCTCGTGGATAACATCTTCAGGGATGTCCTTATAGGTTAAGGAATTAGTGTATATGGCAAGTCTTTCAGCTAATGTTGTCATGCGGCTTCTAATGTACAGAAATTATAAAAACTACCACGGATTTATCACGGAGAAACACGGATTTTTTTTGAAATTTATTTTTTCGTGTTTTTTTCCGTGTCCATCCTTGGTGAAATTAGGTTTTTGTTAATTCCTGATTTTGCACTTCCTTCCAATATTCATCCACCATCTCCTGAATCTTTTTGATTGTTTCTTCCTGCCTTATCTGGTTTAAATAGGTGGGCAAACCTTCCCTGTTCTTTAAGATAATTCTCAACCGGTTTAAATTTTCGCGGAATTAAGGTATGTTTTACATCTCCGTGAATAGCCTCTTTTAATGCCCATATACCTGAGTCAACTGCCAGCTTTGCCAGATTAACAGTATGGGATGGGTCAGTTGACCAGCCGGGAGGGCAGGGGGAAAGGGCTATAAAGAGTTTAGGACCTTTATACTGTTCTGCCTTTTTAAACTTGTTGTATAAGTCAACAGGGTAGGCTGGTGAAATCGTGGCAAGGTAAGGAGGTTTGTGGCTCCTCCATATCTCAAATAGGTTCTTTTTGTTAGTCAGTGTTCCTGTTGGAGCTGTTTTGCCCGGCGGTGTAGTCCCTGTCTTTGATGCAAATGGTGTAGCACCTGACCACTGGAAGCCTGTGTTTCCATAAGCCTCATTATCATAGCAGATATAATAGAAATCAAGGTTACGGTATAATGCCCCTGATGTGGATGCAAGCCCTATATCATAGGCAGCCCCATCACCTGTCAGCACAACTACCTTTAAGTCTTCTTCTAAACCAAGCCTGCCTTTTTTTATTAAGATATCAAGTGCATCCCTTACACCCTGCGCCCCCGCCGGTGCACATGCCATTGCTGTATAAAGCCATGAGCTCATAAAAGGTGTAAATGGGTAAATTGAGAGGAGTGTAAAACAGCCTGCGGCATTTACAATGACAGTATTTTCTCCAAGGGCTTTAAGTGCATGCCTCAGTGTCAGAAGCCCCCCACACCCTGCACATGCAGGGGTCCCCGGCAGTAGATTCTCCTCATGAGGTATATCTTTAATGGATTTTATAGTTGTATCCATATTAATCTCTTCTTCCTGCCATCTTCTTCAATTTTTCCATCTCATTCCATTCTATCTCTGTATAAAGGAGTTGTGGTGCTGGAGCCTTTCCTGTTTCAGCAGCCTTAATCATATTGTCAAAGATAAAATCAAACTCACTCTCACTTATATTCTTCCCTCCAAGTCCCCCAATGAAGGATAATAACATGGGTCTTTTTTGCTCATTATATATGGCACTGGCAATCTCCGGATATAAAATACCGCCTTTACCGATACCGATATTCTGGTCTAATACTGCCACAGCCTTACACCCTTTGATGGCAGTCTTTAAATCCTCATCTGGAAATGGTCTTAAGAGCCTT
>DNJG01000088.1 GCA_003489165.1 Nitrospinota bacterium
GGACAGTTTACTTGCTGCTAACAAATTTTATTGTGTTATTGACAATGAGATAATAATTGCTTATGCTATTGATAGTTTTAAGGAGGTGGAAGAATGTCGGACAAGAAAAATAATATTTATCTATATGAAGCCATTGAGCTCCGGGCTGAATATGAAGCCAGAATAACGACTCTAAAAAGTCTGCTACCTGAGGCAAGAGAAAACCGAGATAGATTTTCTTTTCGGAGAGATGATGAGACAAAGTATCGGCCAGTAGCCAATTTCAGTGTAGATGAAGTGCGTGAGGAATTACGCAACATGGAGAACAAAAAGAGAAAACTCAACAATGCCATACAGTATGCCAATTTTGAAAACCATATTACAGTCAGTGGACAAGAAATGAATCTGGCTGAGGCGCTGGAATTAAGAAAATCGGTCAATGTACAGATTGGAGAGTTAAACACGCAATTGGTTTCTTCTGCCTACGAGCGGGTTATCTATAAAGAGGGGAGAGACATCGTGGAAAGTCCTGACATTGAATTCCCAAAAATTCAAAAGGCGCTTGAGGAGAAAAGGCTTTTGTTCAGAGAGTTGAATAGGAAGCTGCGTGATGCTTCTTACAAAAATGTCATTGATTTTAAGGATGAGAAATAAAGGATTAGTCGGAGACAGGGGAGCAAGTGCAAAAGCTGTTGTGAGACAGTGTATAGCCCAGTTATGGATCTGCAAAACCACTTATTTTGGGGTTGACGACCTATCGTTCGGAAAAGCCATTTCATTTTTAGCCTGTTATCATTACAGCAATTTCATCCTCATAGCCTGATAGCAGTATGGCTCCGAGTCTCTGACAATTTTATACTCCCAATTGCAGGCTATGGAGAAAAGCTGAAGAACATATTAAAAATCGATACTATTATCCATAGAGTTATAGGAAATCATAATGAATTGGAATGATGACATACATAGATGTTTTTGGTGGTTTGATAGAACTAACTGATGAGAGATGGCTTCATATTATAAAAGAACATCCTGAAGCAGCTCGCTACAAAGAAAAAATACAAGAGGTATTGGCAAACCCCGATTATGTAAAGAAAAGCAGCAGAGATGCCGAAGTCTTGCTGTATTATAGGTTTTATGATGATATTTCTAAAGGAAAATATATTCTTGTAGTAGCAAAGAAGGGATTGCGTTCTTTTATACTTACATGCTATGTTACGGATACGATCAAAAAGGGGGTAACGTTATGGGAAAAGAAATAAGGATTATTTATGATGAGGCGGGAGATATATTAGATATGTCTATTGGTGAGCCTGAAGAGGCAATTTCTCGAGAGGTAGAAGATGATTTTTTCATCAGGATAAAACAAGATACCGGCGAAGTGGTCGGCTTTTCAATATTGAATTTCAGGAAGTGGTTTAAGAATGCAAAAGATATTAAAATCCTTCCTGTTAAGGGTGAGCTTGTATTTTCATGAAATTGCAAAGACCAGCGAAGTGCAAAATTTTAACTTTGCCCTTGCTCTCTTTAAAGAGCGTTGATTATGATAACCAATTGCATTGTGAGCCTGTCGAATAATTGCATGGTAATCCTTAAACCTCCAGAAGAATCTTGGCTTGAGTCTGTTTTGAGCCTTGAGCCTGCCGAAAGGGATGGCACAAACCTTGCTCAGTCAGTTTTAACACTCCTAATAAATTTTTTTATCTTTCCTTACTGTTGTCAGATTTTTATTTCCTGTCATTAAAAAACCTCCTTGAAACTGACATCGTGTCAGTATTTTGATAAGAAGCAGAAGAAATATTTATGCGTCTGCTTTACATATTTACATAACATATTTACATAGGAGGAGAAAATTTATGATTAGGCTCATTCTAAACACAAAGAAATGGAAGATGCTGTTTTTATGTCTTGCTGCACCCCTTGTTTTTACGGCATGTGGAGGCGGTGGCGGTGGCAGCACTACCCCAACCACTACCACAACTTCCCAGAAGGTGTCGGGTGTTGCAGCAGCAGGCTTGCCTGTTGTGGGACTTGTTTATCTGAAGGACAGCGCCAGCACTCCAACTACAAAGGGGCCAACAGAGATAGGCTCTGACGGCAGTTTTTCCTTTGATGTAACAGGTCTTACGGCGCCGTTTTACTTGAGGGCTCAAGGTTCTGTGGCAGGCACAAGTTATGACCTCTATTCTGCCACCACAAGTTCAGGGACAGTAAATATCAATCCTTTGACGAATCTGGCTGTTGCCGGGGCAGCGGGCGTTACTGACCCGTCATCTGTGTATAGCAATCCTGCCCAGAATCCCATAACTCAAGCAAATCTTGATAAGGCTGTTACTGACATACAGACAATGCTTAAGCCCCTTCTTGATGCCTATAATGCCAATGTAAACCCCATTACAGGCACATATACGGCAGATCATACAGGACTTGATGCGGTCTTTGATGCGGTTGCGGTGAATATAAGCACTACCGATGGTTCTGTAACAGTTGTAAATAATGTGACTGATGCCACGATAGCATCAGGAACAACCACCACATTATCAACCCCGACAGACACCGTCACAACAACAGAAGTGACTCAGACCCAGACTACAACAACAGATATACAGGCGATACAGACGATGGCTAGTAATTTTGCTACTGCCATAAACAAGGGGGCGAGTTTAACTGCTGCTGACTTAGACACATTCTATGCAACAACCTACGGGATTAATGACGGATTGGATAGGACACAGACAATAACTGATCAGTTATCATTTTTCCAGGGAATGACGAACACCGTCACGAGCATGAATATCACCATAGAGGCAAGTGGTACAGATTATAAGGTTAACGGCTTGATGTATTTTTCAGACGGCTCTTCCAACTTCTGGCAGGAAGGTTTAATAGTCACCAATGAAGGCGGCTTATGGAAATTGAAGGGTAATGGGTATAAATCAGATATATATTTTGATGCGAATACCGAGAGGCGGATAAATGCAGACAGCACGGTCCAGACTGAAAACGGACTTCACTTTGATATCACGGATGTTGGCAACCTCGGTCTTCAATCTGTAAAGATAACAGGTTCAGGGCTTCCTGCATCAGGGATAACCCTGAGTAAACCTGCAAATGAGCCTGTATGGTTATATATTGACACTCAATACCGGAACAGCACACTCAATGAACCGCATCTTTATGTGATGGATGACACTACTATAGGCTCTATACCCGATAATTCCATTTATACCTTCACTTTTTATGATGCTAATAGCACCCTTATTGAGACGAGGACGAGAAAGATTGCAAAGAGGCCGTTTATGAGCAGCGAGCTTACAGATGGACACTTCCCGACATTTGGGATAACATCTCACAGCCTTTCAGCGGCAAACATAGGAGGCACCCTCACATTCACTTATGCAAAGCCGACGGCCTTCGTGACTGCATGGATGATGGCCGTATTGGAATTTTATAATTCCAGTAATAACGCCCGATATAGTAAAGAACTGCTACTTAATCAAAGCTCAGGGAGCATACTAAGTGGAACTCCTTCATGGACGGCTACACAAGGACACTTTTCTATCTTTGCAAGAGATGAATTTAGTAGAATGGTAAGACTTTTCTGGATGTTCCAGTAAAGGATCAGGGGATTGTCCTTGGGGAGGGCTGAAAGCCCTCCCCTCTTCCCCATTGGACAGGCTTTCCTGTTGTTCCCATGCCCGGCCCCTGCAGGTTGCTACTTATTTTCTATCTTGCAACTCCCTCAACTCATGTATATTCATGTATGTTCTTGACATAAACAAGTATTGCTGCAATAATAGAGTCATAATGAATCACTTTTAGAATCAAGGAGGTGGGACAATTGAAGCAGATTACTTTAAGGAGTATACCTGATGAGATTGAAGCAATGGTTAAAAGGGAAGCAAAAGCAAAAGGTTTAAGTCTTAATAGGGCGTTTATTACGCTGATGGAAAGAGCAGGGGGTATAAAGGCGAAGGATAAAAAAAAGAAGACGCTTTATCACGATTTGGACAATCTGTCCGGTGTATGGTCAAAAAGTGATACCGCAGAGTTTGATAACAATCTTCAGTTACAGCGAAAGGTGGATGAGGAATTATGGAGAAAAACAAGATAATCATGGATACATCCGCTTATTCCTCCCACCTGAGAGGAAACCCTGGGATTAAGTTATCAATTCAGCAGGCTGATGAGATATTCTTAAATCCTGTGATACTGGGTGAGCTATTGGCCGGCTTTATAATGGGGAAAAATGAAAAGAAAAACAGGCTGATACTTGAGGAGTTTCTTTCTTCCCCAAGGGTAAAAATGGTTGATATTGATGAAGAGACATCAGAAAGATACGCTGTTATAATGAATCATCTTAGAAAAGAAGGCACTCCGATACCTACAAATGATTTATGGATTTCTGCATCTGCTATGCAGCATGGTTTTAAGGTCTTAACTACCGATAGCCATTATCTGAAGGTGCCACAAATAATAACCGAGTATTATCAGGTGGATTAAAATGAGATTGTTAAAGAGATAATTTTAGGGGCTTCAATGCGAATCTTTCAGTGCCTCTTTTAGGACATCTTCAATCCCCTCAACAAATACAAACTTCATCTCATTTAATATATATTCGGGAATATCCTCTAAATCCTTATCATTCTTCTTTGGCATTATTATTCCTTTAACACCTGCCCTCCTTGCAGCGAGGACTTTTTCTTTTACGCCTCCGATTGGGAGGACTCTGCCTGTGAGTGTTAATTCTCCTGTCATGGCTAAATCCTTTTTTGCAGGTTTCCCAGTAAGAAGGGATACAATTGCTGTAGCTATTGTTATACCAGCTGATGGCCCATCTTTTGGAATCGCACCTGAAGGGACATGGACATGGATGTCAAACTTATCATAGAAATTTTCAGGTATATTTAGTTCCTTTACATGGCTCCTTATATAAGAAAGGGCAGCCTGTGCAGATTCTTTCATAACCTCACCAAGTGAGCCAGTAAGTATAAGCTCTTTTCTCCCCTTCATTTTTGTCGCCTCTACAAATATTATATCACCGCCTGTCTCTGTCCATGCGAGCCCTGTAGCAACACCAATCCTGTCTTTTTCCTCTGCAACATCAAGGAAGAATTTTCTGGGACCAAGGAGTTCTTCTACAACTTCAGGTATAATTTTATTTCTTACGGGTTTCTCCTGTGCTATATCCTTTGCTATTTTGCGGCATATAGATGCAATCTCCCTTTCCAGATTCCTTAAGCCTGCCTCACGGGTATATTCTCTTATAATTTCATAAATAGCCTCACTTGTAAATTCTATTGAGTAATTTTTAAGTCCATTTGCATCTATCTGTCTTGGTATAAGATATTGAAATGCTATCTTCTCCTTTTCTTCCTCTGTATATCCGGGGAGTTCAATAACTTCCATCCTGTCCTTCAATGCAGGCGGTACCGGATCTAATATATTTGCAGTTGTAATAAACATTACATTTGATAAATCATAGGGGACATCCATATAATGGTCAGAAAAGCTGAAATTCTGTTCAGGGTCAAGCACCTCAAGAAGTGCTGCAGCAGGGTCTCCCCTGAAGTCCTGTCCGATTTTATCCACTTCATCAAGCATAAAGACAGGGTTACAAACTTCAGCCCTTCTTATCTCCTGAATTATCCTGCCAGGCAGGGCGCCGACATAAGTCCTTCTATGTCCTCTGATTTCTGCCTCATCCCTCATGCCGCCAAGAGAGATTCTTATAAATTTTCTCTCCAGTGCCCTCGCAATGGATTTACCGAGAGAGGTCTTTCCAACACCCGGCGGACCAACAAAGCAAAGTATAGGTCCCTTCATCTTTTCTTTATCCTTAAGTCTCCTTACTGCGAGGTATTCCAGTACCCTCTCCTTTACCTTCTTTAAGTTATAGTGGTCTTCATCAAGGATTGTTGCCGCACGATTTATATCCAGATTATCCTCTGTCTTTTTCTCCCACGGGACTGTTATGAGATAGTCAATATAAGTCCTTGATACTGTATATTCAGCAGATGCCTGATTCATTTTTTCAAGTCTTCCAAGCTCTTTATTTGCAATATCCTTTACCTTTTCTGGCATGGGGGTCTCTTCAACCTTTTTCCTTAACTCATTCATTTCTGCCATGTATGGGTCTTCTTCGCCAAGCTCTTTTTGAATTGTCTTTAACTGCTGTTTTAATAAATATTCTCTCTGTGTTTTTGATAATTCCTTTGCAACCTCGCTCTGAATTTTTTCCCTTATCTGTAACATCTGAACTTCTTTATTTAGATATATAAAAACCCTGCTCAAACGCTCCAATGGGTCAATAGTCTCAAGTATCTTCTGCTGTTCCACAACATCAAGTGATAGATATACGCAGATGAGGTCGGCAAGACGGGCAGGATTATCAATCTTCTCAATCATTGCCATTACATCATTTGGGAGAGGTCTTCCTACAGCAACAACTGTTTTAAATATAGTATTGATACTCTGGATGAGGGCGTCTGTGAAGGAGTTCTTCTCATAAAACTCCCGCAATTCTTCTATTTCTGCAATGGGATAAGGCTCTTCTTTTATATAATTAATGACCTTTATCCGTCCAATACCCTCTACGAGAATTTTCACACCACCGTCTTCCAGCTTCACTATCTGGAGTATCTTAACAGCAGTTCCAATAGAGTAAAGGTCTTTTGATGAAGGGTTCTCAACATGCTTATCCTTCTGGACAATAACCCCTGCCAAATGGTCCCCCTTCATTGCATCTTCTATTGCCATTTTATCTTTTGCACGGGGAAAAAAGAGGGGGGAAATCATCAGGGGAAATATCACTGTATCTTTTATAGGAAGTATAGGTATCTGGAGGGGTATTACAGTATATAGAGGGTCGGTGGATGATTTCATAGAAAAGTCAGGGAAAGCAACCAAAGATTATCTTTTGATATTGCTATTCATCATCGGATATCCATTCAGGATTTTTTTCAAGAGTAATCTTTTTCTTTATTTCCGGAAACTTCTTTTTAAAATCAGGATGAATCTCCTTCAGATAGCTCTTAATCGCCTCAAGCTCTATCTTGATTTCGTCAATATCCCCTTTAAAGGTCAGCTTGCCGTTTTCAACTCCATCTTCCAATGCACTTACCTCTTTTTCCAAAAAATGCAGTTTGCCTTCCAATTCCTTCTCTTCCATTTATCCTCCCCTTTTACAAAAGTAAGCAGTAAGTAGTAGGCAGTAAGCATAAAAAAGCAAGAGGTAGTCTGCCTACTGTCTACTGCCTACTGTTTACTGTATTTTATTATGGCATTACAAATTCTCTTCCTGGTTTTTTGACTACAAATACTGAACATGGGGACTTTCTGACTACCTTCTCAGCTACGCTTCCAAACAGCATATGCTCCAGCCCTGTCCTACCGTGTGTTGCTATTACTATTAAATCTGTCTCTTTTTCTCTTGCAGTCCTTATTATTTCAAGAAATGGCGTTCCGCTGACTATCATATTTTCCACCCCAATCTCATCCTTTACCTTTTGAGGTATAAATTTCTCAATCTCTTTTTTTGCTGCGTTTTCCATCTCTTTATACAATTCAGTTACCGGCAGTTGTGGGACATAAAAACCTGAGACATCAAATATATGCTCAATAACATGCAGGACATAAAGTTTTGCCTTGTATGCAGTTGCAAGGGATACGGCATACTCCATTGCATTTTTTGAAAAATCTGAGAAATCGGTAGGAAATAATATCCTCTCTATTTTTGGCATATTACCCTCCTTCTTATTTTTGACCTATCATTGCATAAGTAATATAAGGTGTCAAGTATTTCAAAATACAAGAAATTATATATCCGCAGATTTCGCAGATTACCGCAGATTAAAACAAAATAATTTTTTAAAAAATCTGTGAAAATCTGCGTAATCTGCGGGTTAATTAGGTTTTTGTTCCTTGCCACTTATTGTTATATCTTCTGGAAATGACACAACGATTTCTGCACCCATATAGAGTTTTATCTTTCCATAAACCGTTACCCTCTTTCCTGTATAACGGCCTGAGGGGTCAATCCCTTTTTCTTTGAATCTCTGGTAGTCCCTCTCAAAAATAGTTACTGTAAAATCTTCATCAGGATTATCACCGAAGTTGAGATGAACTGCCTTCCCAGCATTGTGTATGCTTCTTACAACCCCTTCAACAAATCTGAATTTCCCAATATGTCTTATGGCTTCAGAATGAGGGATTGGGGCAATTGAATCAGGCTCACTCCAGAGCCCCTTTCTGTTTTTCATCGCCTCTTTCTCCAGCTTTTTAAACTGGCTGTAGTATTTGACATTCGGGGGGATGAAATATGACCTTGCATTTCCATCCTCTATTAATTTTGCATTTACAAATGTCCCGTCTTTTAAATATACATAAGCAAGTAGACGTCCATGTTTGTCAATCTTTTCTTCATCAAGTTCCAGTCTTACTGTCCTGCCGCCAACCAATTCTTTATTAGCCTTTTTAGACTCTTCAGAAAAGAACTGTGCAGGCATTTTTTCTGATGAAATCTCAGGTGTGTCAATTCCAAGATACCTCACCTTCTCGCCTGAGGTTGCAATAATCGTATCACCGTCAATCACATGTCTTACAGTCAGTATTATTCCTACAGATGGAAGGCTTTTCTTCTCCGCTCCATTTCTGTATCTTTCAGGTATCCTGTCTATTGAATCGGTGAAATTTACTGAGCCGTCTTCATCTGTCCATTTATATACCTCTCCATAGGCAGTAGGCAGTAGATAGGAGGTAGTAGGCAGTAGAAAATAAATTATAAAAATGTAGAATAAAATTCTCAGAATTGGCATGATTGTTACTTTACCCTTTTTGTATCTGATTTTCTATCAATTTATGGTATTATTTTGCAATGAATATAAATCATCCATCAGTAGATAATCTCATAAAGCTGGCATTGGCTGAAGATATAGGCTCGGGTGATATTACTACAGATGCAATTGTCTCTCAAAATGTAAAGGGTGAGGCTTATGTTGTAGCCAAAGAAGATATGGTCTTATCCGGGATAGATGTTTTTAAGAAAGTCTTTCAAAATGTCAGTGGTCAGTGGTCAGTGGTCAGTAGTCAGTTTAAGGAGAGGTATAGAGATGGTGAAATAGTAAGGAGTGGGAAGATTATAATTGAAATGAGTGGTAATATGAGGACTCTTCTGACAGGTGAGAGGACAGCCCTCAATTTTTTACAGAGGATGAGTGGTATAGCTACCCTCACAAAGAAGTTTGTAGATTCTGTGAAGGGGTTTAAGGCTAAGATAATTGATACAAGAAAGACAACCCCTAAATTAAGAATTTTAGAAAAGTATGCTGTCCGATGCGGAGGCGGTTTAAATCACAGGTTTGGTTTATATGATGGGATTCTCATAAAAGATAATCATATAAAGGCTGCGGGGGGGATTATAAAGGCAGTGAAAAGAGTGAGGGACAACGTCCCCCATCTTATGAAAATTGAGGTTGAGACAAAAAGCTTGAAAGAGGTAAAGGATGCCCTCAACTGTAAGGTGGATGTAATAATGCTTGATAATATGGATATACCTACAATAAAGAAGGCAGTTAAGTTAATAGATAAAAGGGCTTTAATTGAGGTATCTGGAGGGGTTAATCTGAAAAATGTAGTTCAGATTGCCTCAACAGGTGTTGATTATATATCTATAGGTGCTTTAACCCACTCTGCAAGGGCTGTGGATATAAGTATGGAGATGAAATAAATACGGGCATGGGAAAAATAGAAAGTCAAAAGATAAAGGAGTATTTGACAACAGAATTTATAGGCTCAGAAATACATATTTTTGACAAAGTAGAATCTACAAATGATACTGCAAAGGAGTTCGCACTTAATGGCTGCAAAGAGGGGACGGTTGTTATTGCGGATTCACAGAGTAAAGGGAGGGGGAGATTAGGAAGGATGTGGGAATCTCCATCAGGAGCAGGTATTTATCTATCAATTATTCTTAAGCCTAAAAAGGTGGTGTCCCAATTGACACTTATGGCGGGTGTTGTGGCAGTAGAAGCAATCCAGCACATAACCTGCTACGAAGAGAATCTTCGCAGAGGGTTATGTGCTGGACGGGTTTCTCTTAAATGGCCAAATGATATAAATATTAATGGAAAAAAGGCAGGCGGTATTTTAACGGAAGGCATATCAAAAGGAAAAGCAGTGATTGTTGGTATAGGAATAAATGTAAATACCCCCCCGCGGGGGGGTGAGGGGTTTTCTGATGAATTAAAAGATAAGGCGACATCTATAATGATAGAAACAGGAAAGAGAGTGGACAGGAATTTGCTTATAGCGGAGTTATTGAATAGTTTTGAATGCTGGTATGAGAAATTTATTGAAGAGGGCGAGACTGTTATGAAAAGATGGAGAGAGCTTTCAGATACCTTTGGGCGAAGGATAAAGGTGAGTGCTGAGAATAAAGTATTTGAGGGTGTAGCCGAGATGATAGATAGTGAAGGCTCTCTTATGCTCAGACAGAATAACGGCTCTCTTAAAAGAATATCCGCAGGTGAGATATGTTACTAACGATAGATATAGGAAATACAAATATTGTGCTTGGCCTCTATCAGAAGAAAAAACTTATTATCCACTGGAGAATAGAGACAGACAGGGAGAGGACAGAAGATGAATATGCTGCATTAATGAGGGGGCTCTTTTCAATCAAGGATTTAAAATTTGATATTGTAAAGGATGTTATAGTCTCCTGTGTTGTCCCTCCGCTCCTTCCAATAATAGAAAACCTCTCAAAAAAATATTTTAATGCATCGCCGCTTATTGTGGGTCCCGGCATAAAGACAGGAATACCAATTTTATATGATAACCCGAAAGAGGTTGGCGCTGACAGAATCGTCAATGCTGTTGCTGGATATGAAAGATACGGAGGTCCCTTGATAATAGTGGATTTTGGGACTGCCACTACATTTGATGCAGTATCTCAAAAGGGGGAGTATCTGGGAGGGGTCATAACACCGGGTATTGGCATATCAATGGAGGCGCTATTTGAAAGGGCTGCAAAACTGCCGAAGGTAGAACTGATTAAACCTCCAACAGTTATTGGACGAAATACTATCAGTAGCATGCAGTCAGGGGCAATTTACGGATATGCAGGTCTGGTTGACAGGATTGTGGAGGAGATGAGAAAAGAAATGGATGGAGAGGTAAAGGCAGTTGCCACAGGGGGGCTTGCCGAATTAATTATCCCTGAGTCCCTGACTATAAAAGAGGTTAATCCTTTTCTTACACTTGACGGGCTTCGGATTATATTTGAAAAAAACAGAAGATAAAATCAGTGTCACATTGTGTTCTCTGTGACAAGAAGGTGTTTTTGTGAAATACGATACAATCCTCCTGACAGGCGATAAAAAGGCAAGCAGAAGCGTTTTCGGAATGAATAAATCTATGATAGAGCTAAACGGCATCCCTCTATTTATGTATGTTCTTTCCGAACTTCAGGATGTGGATTATATTGGCAATATATATGTAGTTGGTCCAAAGTCTAAGATTGAAGAATTACTAAAAAAACACACAAATCCCCCTTCATTTCCCCCTTTTTCAAAGGGGGGCGAGGGGGGATTTAAAAAAAATGTAATTATAGTTGAACAAAAGGCTAATCTGTATGAAAATATATGGCATACATTTCTTTCTACATTATCATCCCCCTCATCCCCTTCAAAGGATGATATGGATAAGGCGGTATTTGTAGTGGCAGGTGATATGCCGCTTGCCACATCTTTTGAGATTGGCGAATTTCTATCAAAGAGTGACACTGCAAATTATGACTACTGTATTGGCATGACCCCGGAGGCTGTCTTAAGATATTATTATCCTTCCGATAAAAAACCGGGAATAAAACTCGCCTATCTTAATCTGAAAGAAAGCAAATACAGGATAAGCAATCTCCACCTTGTAAAACCGTTTAAGATAGCAAACAGAGAGTATATTGAAAAGGTGTATGAATACCGCTATCAGAAGGATATAAGAAATATTGCTAAACTTACATTAGAGATTATAAGAAGGCATGCCGGTTTTAAGAGCCTTTTATTTTATATCTTTGTCCAGATGTCACTATTCCTCTCTCATATCCATCTGGAATTTCTAAGCCGTTTTTTCAGGCAGTTTGTTTCAATCAAAGTGGCAGAGTTGATTGTATCTAATGTTTTAAAAACACGATTGAAGCTGATTGAGACATCATTTGGAGGTGCGGCATTGGATGTGGACAATGAGAGGGATTTTAATATAATAAAGGTTATGCATAAAGAATGGATGGAACATCAGGAAATGAAAAATTCCAATAATCAAGCATCAATAATCAAATAATTTCCAATTACCAAATTCCAATTTCCGAAAGTATTATTTGAGATTTGGAATTTGAAATTTGAGTTTTATTTGTAATTTGGGATTTGGAATTTGTTTTTTTATGAAAATTATAATAATAGTAGTTTTTACTTTAAATTGGCTTTTATTCCTTGCAGATAGCGCCTATGCCTGGGGTGCGGGGATCCATATGAAAGAGGGGGTGTTTATACTTGATAACCTTAAACTTATACTTCCTCATATTGCAGATATATTAAAGGCATTCCCCTATGACTATCTCTACGGCTGCATTAGTGCCGATATATTTATTGGCAAAGGACATAAAAGGAGGGATGACCACTGTCATAACTGGTCAATTGGGCAAAAGATGCTGAAATATGCTGACAGTAATGAAACCAATGCCTTTTCATACGGCTATTTATCCCATCTGGCAGCGGATGTAATTGCACATAATTTTTATATTCCAAATCAGTTGTATCTAACATCATCTACAAAGAGGTTCGGTCATATATACTGGGAGTTTCGCTCTGATGAGTATATTGAGAA
>DNJG01000045.1 GCA_003489165.1 Nitrospinota bacterium
TGCGAGCGGGTGGGGAAAATATAAGATGGTATTTGAGATAATTGCAATAATGTTTTTAATCCTAAACTATAAAATATTATTTTTTAATTTTTTGCTTTTGGGTACAATAGCAATTTGGGTTGCAATGGTCATGAGCCTTGTTTCAGGAATAGACTACTTTATAAAATTCTGGAATCAATTTAATCTTAAGTTAAGTCAGTAAATCTATAAGAGGAGAAAAAATGAAAAAACTGACTTATATTCTTGCAGTGGCTGTATTAATATTTTCAGTTGAGAGCAGTTGGGCGGATGAAAAAGCAGTGTCAAAAAATCCGGCATACGGCACTGAATTTGAAGAACTAAAGCATAGAGTTGAAGAACTTGAAAAAAGGATAAAGGATGGAGAAACGGTTGATGAACTCGGTCACAAACTCCACCCTATCCACAGTATTTATGGTCTAAAGATGAGCGGCGGGCTCACAATGACAGCACAGGGGTCAGACTATAAAAACAATAAAGGTGCTGGAGCATTATCGGCTGATATTGTTATAGAATCACCTGTTGGAAAAGATGGAAGGGTAATTTCCGTTCTGGATTTCCAGAGAGGTGCAGGGCTTCAAAACCTCCCCTCGTTCCTAACCTCGCCAAACGGAAATACAACAGGGGCAAATAACGATATAGAGTCGTTTAATAATGACCAGCTTCATGTGGCACAATTTTTATATGAACATAATATAACATCAAATCTTGTTGTATCTATAGGGCAACTGGACCCTACATCATATTTTGATTCCAACCTTTATGCAAACAACGAAAGGGTACATTTCCTTGCAAATCAATTTGCAAACAACCCTACGATAGAATTTGGTGCTTCTGAAAACTTCTATGGTCCAGGCATAAGGCTGACCTACTCACCTGCTGAACTGCTTGATATAACCATTGCTGCTTTTGAGGGCGATGGTGATTATGCAGATATCTTTGATAACCCCTTTCTTATGGCAGAGGCTGATTTTAAAGTAAAACCATTTGATAAAGGTGGAACCTATAGGATTTATTACTGGAGCAGGAAGGCACGTCCTGACATAACAAATGCTGCAAATCCAAATGATGCAACCTTAATAGACAAAGAAAATAGTGGTGTAGGTCTTAGTATTGAACAGGCAATCACAGATACAGTCGGTATATGGCTAAGGGGGGGTACCCAGAACGAAAAGGTAGCACAGTTTGATAAGCACATCAGCGGCGGATTAAATATTGCTGGTGAAATGATTAACAGACCAGATGATGTTATCGGGCTTGGTTACGGTGCAACTTTTATGGGGAAAGAGTATAAGGATTATAAAACGAGTTCCTCTGCAGGCTTTTCTTCAGACACAGAGCAATATATGGAGCTTTATTATAATATATCAATCAATGAAGCCTCCGTGTTCAGAGGGTTTCATATATCACCTGATGTCCAGTATGTAATCAACCCCGGCGGCGATGCCAATGCGAGCAGATTGTTCATATATGGTATAAGGCTACAGGCATTTTTTTAATTTAATTTGACAGAAAAGACAGTTTAAATTATAATTCAAAATCTATCAGGCGGGAGTAACTCAGTGGTAGAGTGTCACCTTGCCAAGGTGAAAGTCGCGGGTTCAAATCCCGTCTCCCGCTCCATAAACACTGCGCACTCTTAACTATTCACTAATAACTGAATCTGATGGCGCCGTAGCCAAGTGGTAAGGCAGAGGTCTGCAAAACCTTTATTCCCCGGTTCAAATCCGGGCGGCGCCTCCAACTAAAAAATCAAAATTTAATTTGATTTTTTATTTTATAACTCCATCTCTTTCATCACCTTGACTCCAAGACTCATAGGTATAAAGGTTGCCAATAGGGACAGCAGTAATATAAGGGCATAGCAGATATACACTTCAATCCCCCCTATATTGTAAAAGAGAAATACCTTATAGAAATGGACATATACAGGCCTTGACTCCAATATCACAATCACACCTATAAATATAAAACTCATTATCATATAAAGAATCCCCCCTGTGCTCATGGCAACCTCTGCTATATTCTCGTATTTAAAACTTGGATATATTGTCCCCATGCCTATGCCCATACCTACAAGTCCGGCGGTTATAAGGAATATAGAAACTACTGATATTGTCATTATGTAGCTGTCTGCATCTAAAAATAGATTTGAAATCACTACAAGCATTTCAGCCAATATGATAAGCGGGATAAAATACATCCAGAATTTCTCCCAGAGGAATTTTTTAAAGTCTATTGGAGAGGAGTATATAGTCCAGAAATATTTTCCCTCAAGGCTTACAGCAGTGAATACAAACCTCACCGCAATGGCTGAAAGGACAACCCCTGCAAGCCCAAGATTCAGAACAGATGTAAAATTCTTTAGAAATATGCTGTCTAATGGCAAATTCCTTATATTGAATACATATATGATTACAAGTGCGCCAAGCATAAACAACTGCGACCACTGGGCGGTATCCCTAAAGAATAGTTTTATATCCTTCATAAAAAGATTCTTTTGTATTGGAAATAACCGCTTTAGAAATCTTTCCATCATTATATAGAAAAATGGTTCTCTCCCTCTCTTTGCAGAGGTAAAGGATTCATGGGCAGATGCCCACCCTGTATGATACATCTTATTTGCAAGTATAACTGTCAAGATAAATATTAATATTGCCGCCCAAAAAAGATAAGATATATAAACAAACGAGGAATCTATCATCCCGTTAGCACTACTTATAATTGACTTTGCCGCCCATGTGCTTGGAAGAAAATTATAGTCAGGGACTTTGAGCCCTTCAACAAACTGGATTATCACATCGTCAGAGACATTCTTTCCAAGAAGAACCTCTGGCTTTAAAAATCTGAAAAACATTACAAGTCCTGCACCAAAGATAAGACCGAGGAATGTCATTACCTGATATGTCTTTTTGGCAGGGAAAAATCTCATAAGGAGGATTATAATCAATATGCCAATACCTGAAGGTATTATGATGAAAGGCAATATCACAGGGATTAGAAGCAGATAATAAGAGAGGTTAGCGTTATACACAACTCCATAGGCAATAAATATCGGAAGACCAAATATAAGAATCATCCATGAGCTGTTTATTGCAGTCTGTAAGAATTTTGATATAAATACTGTTGATACCCTAAAAGGAAAAGACATCAATAACTCTAAATCAGAAGACAGATACATGGTAGATATAGCCGTTATAACATTAGAGAATAAAAGCATTGAGAGGAATGTAAGAAATATTATGCTCAATAACTGGGTTATTAAAAGCTCACCGACATCAAGGGGAAGTATGTAGAGATAGCTGATTATACGATAGAAAAAGATATAATCGCCAATGACAAATAGAAAGGCTAATGTAAAAAGTATAGAGAACTTGAAAATCTTGTCCCGGAAACCAAATACAATATTATTGCGGATTATTGTGCTGCGGAGTTTAAGTATTTGGATAAGTTGAGACATTTTGAAAAATTGAAGATTGAATATTTAATATTAACGTTCTCTTAATTTTTTCGTCATAATTTCTACAATTCTCTCCATATCCGCCTCATCCTGTTGGGCAGATGACATATCACGCAATATTGCCTTGCCTTTATCCAGTTCTTTATCTCCAATTATAAGTGTATATTTAACCCCAAATTTATTTGCCTTTCTTAGCTGACTCTTTAAACTGCTGCCTTCATAATCTCTTTCACCCCTGATCCCGTTCTGTCTCAAAACATTTATAAGCTCAAACGCTTTCAGATCAGCCCTTTCTCCAAGTGCTGCAATAAAGACATGAGGTGCTGATGCATGAAGACTGAGGGCTGAGGGCTGAATAAGTTGTGCAGTTCTATCCATACCTATGGCAAATCCAAATGCAGGTGTGGGCGGCCCACCAAATTCTTCCACTAATTTATCGTATCTGCCTCCTCCAGCAATTGCATTTTGCGACCCGAGGCCCTTTGACACAATCTCAAATGCAGTTTTAGTGTAATAGTCAAGCCCCCTTACTAATTTAGGATTCTTGGCATATTGAATATTTAATCTATCAAGATATGACAGTGTAGAATCAAAGTGGCTCTTACAACCTTCACATCTATAATTTTCAATAGTAGGTGAACCTTTTGTTGCCTCGTGACAGTTAGTACTCTTACAGTCAAATATCCTTAATGGATTCCTCTCAAACCTCTTCTGACAGTCCTCGCAGAGAAGGCTTCTCTTCCCTTTTAAAAATTCTATAAGTGCCTCCCTGAATTTAGGCCTGCATTCATCACATCCAAGACTGTTTATCTGAAGCTCCAATTCTTTTAGACCGAGCCTTTCAAAATATCTCATGAGCATACCTATAACATCTGCATCTATCTCAGGGTTTTCTGTTCCGAAGACCTCGGCACCAATCTGGTAAAACTGCCTGTATCTCCCTGCCTGAGGCCTCTCACATCTGAACATAGGTCCCATATAATATAATTTTGCTACAGATGACGGATTATAGAGATTATGCTCCACATAAGCCCTTACAACAGAGGCAGTGCCTTCAGGTCTTAATGTGAGACTGTCTCCGCTCCTGTCAGAAAAGGTATACATCTCTTTTTCTACTATATCTGTGGTCTCACCAATGCTTCTTGTAAAGACCTCGGTCCTTTCAAAAATAGGTATCCTTATCTCTGAAAAACCATAGAGTTCAAAGACCTCTCTCGCTGTCTTTTCCATGAACTGCCACTTTTCTATTTCAGCCGGCAGGATATCCTTTACCCCTTTTATAGCCTGATATTTAGTTGTCATAAATGTTCCAAATTATAAAAACTTTTCACCGCAAGGCACAAAGACACATTGAAATTAAATTTGTTAAAAATATTGCTTTGCGCCTCTGTGTCTCTGTGGTTATTTATACCTTTCTTAATTTATGAATTGAGTTTACATTAGTGGAATTGAATTAAAGAATTACAACGCCCCTCTGGGAGGCAGGCGTTTTTCTATAAGGCTTTTCAGGAATGAAAGCTCATCCTTCTGTGTTTCAAGTGTTGTTTCAATAGAAAAAAATAAAAGGATAAAGAGCTTCTTCATGGTTTAAAGTCTAATTTAAGTCAGGTGATGGTGTCAACTGAAAAATCACCAGAGTTTTTGCATTTAATTTATTTTTTGACATTATCAGAAATTATATATACAATTTTTATCGTTCACAGTTGATATGCTTAATCCAATGATCATTAAAAAAATATTGGTGTTTGGGCAGGCTCATGTAATGATGGTAAACCTGTAATAGGGATAGAGACATGGGAGGGAGTTGATGATATTATAGGGGTAAAGAGTCCCAATGAGGCAATGGAGAGGATTAAAAAGTTTTCAGAGTAATATATATGGGATAAAGTTATTGTGAGTAAAAAAGGTATTTTTTTATGTATCTTAATCCTGTCTATCTTCTTTATTCAAGATTGTGCCCTGATATCACCTTCAAAAAAGGTCGCAAGAAAAAGGGTATCAAAACCGGAAAAAAAAAGAGAGGTGCCACAGGCTGAGAAAGAATACTTCATCTGGCCTGTAAAAGGAACAGTAACTTCAAAATTTGGGTTCAGGAGTAAAAGAAAGCATGATGGGATAGATATAGGTGCTCCTAAGGGAACAAAAATAGTTGCCTCTGCAGATGGAAAGGTTATATTCAGCGGATGGGGACCAACAGGATACGGTAAGATTGTTATTATCAAGCACTCTAAGAAATATGTTACAGTCTATGCACATAATTCCAAAAATTTTGTTAAGGAGGGGCAATCAATCAAAAAAGGTGAGAAGATTGCATTGGTTGGCAGCACAGGGAGGGCAAGTGGTCCACATATCCATTTTGAATTAAGGGTGAACAGGATTCCAGTAAACCCCCTGCCCTATTTGCCATGATGAAGAAAAACATGATTAGCCACAGAGAACACAGAGGTCACAGAGAAAGACAAAAAAATAAAGACACTGAAAGACACAGATAAATTATGATTGGCACAGAAAAAAGCATAACTAATCAGTGTAAATCTGTGTCAAAAAATTTAATTTTTTCTCTATGTTCTCTGTGAACTCTGTGGCAAAATTTTATAATTTNNGGAGGTGTGAGATGGAAAAAGAGATGATTGCAAATTTAAAGAGCAGAATCAGGGATATTCCGGATTTCCCAAAGAAGGGGATACTTTTCAAGGATATTACTACACTTTTAAGTGATGCAAAGGCATTCAGACAGGCTATAGACATACTGAGCCACCGTTATATTGGGAAACATATTGATTTGGTAGTAGGAGTAGAGGCAAGAGGATTTGTTATTGGAGCGGCACTTGCCTATGCCTTAAATGCAGGTGTAATATTGATAAGAAAACCGGGCAAACTTCCATATATCACAAATAAGACCGCTTATGAGCTTGAATATGGAACAAATGAGATAGAGATACACAAAGACGCTATAAAGGCAGGACAGAGGGTTATAATTGCAGATGACCTCCTTGCAACAGGGGGGACAGTCAATGCAGCAACAAAGCTTGTAAGGGAATTGAAAGGTGAGATAGTTGAACTTGCCTTTCTTGTAGAGCTTTCATTTTTAAAAGGAAGGGATAAGCTTAAAGATTACGGAGTATATTCATTGGTACAGTTTTAACTTTAAAAAATCGTGAACCACAGATTAACGCAGATTTACTCAGATAAATACTTTTATTTTTTTCTAATCTGTGTTTATCTGTGTCCATCTGTGGTTAATTTTTAAACTATGGAAAAAGAGAGAAGAGAAAAACCTGAATTTCATACACCTACATATGAGATGGCTCTGAAGCAGTTTGATATTGCCGTTGAAAAACTAAGGCTTGACCCAAATGTGGCGTCAAGATTGAGATCGCCTAAAAGGGCTTTAATTGTGAGTGTCCCGATTAGGATGGATGATGGTAATGTAAAGGTATTTGAGGGATACAGGGTTCAGCACAGCATGGTGCTTGGACCTGCTAAAGGGGGGACAAGATACCATAAGGAAGTAAACCTTGGTGAGGTATCTGCCCTTGCAATGTGGATGTCATGGAAAAGTGCAATCATAGGACTTCCGCTTGGGGGTGCAAAGGGTGGAATAAGATGTAATCCAAAAGAGATGTCAAGGGGAGAGCTTCAAAGACTGACAAGAAGATATACAACCGAGATATTTCCATTGATAGGTCCTGACAGGGATATTCCAGGTCCTGATGTAGGAACAAGTGAACAGACAATGGCATGGCTAATGGATACATATAGCATGCAGGTAGGCTATTCCGTTCCCGGAATTGCTACAGGAAAACCCGTCAACATTGGCGGATCACTCGGCAGAAATGAGGCTACAGGGAGAGGTGTCGTCTATGTAACCATTGAGGCAGCAAAAAGATTAAATATTAATTTAGCTGACGCAAAAGTGGTTGTTCAGGGATTTGGAAATGTCGGATATGTAGCCGCAAAAATTCTTTATGATATGGGATGCAAGGTAATAGCTGTAAGTAACTCTAAGGGTGGTGTGTATAATAAAAATGGGCTTGATATAAAGAGGCTCTATGAATTTTCAAAAAATAATCAAATTTTATCAGATAGTAAACCTGGAGATAGGGTTACAAATAAGGAACTCTTAGAGCTGGAATGTGACATATTGATTCCTGCTGCCCTATCAGCCCAGATAGATGGAGATAATTCAAAAAGGGTAAAATGCAAGATACTTGCGGAAGGTGCAAATGGACCTACCACACCTGAGGCTGACCAGATTTTAAATGACAGAGGGATATTTCTTATCCCTGATATCCTGGCAAACTCTGGAGGTGTAACAGTTTCATATTTTGAATGGGTTCAGGATTTACAAAACTTTTTCTGGAAGGAAAAGGAGATAAATGAAAAGTTAAAGGATATTATTGTAAATGCATTCAACAATATGATGCTCCTCACCGAAAAGGAAAAGGTTAACCATAGAACTGCTGCACTCATGATGGGGATTAAAAAGATTGCCGATGCAATGCTCATCAGAGGACTCTACCCATAAAAACAAAAATATTTAAACCAAAAAAATTAACCACTGAGGCACTGAGACACAGAGAAATAAGCCAGATTAAACTGCTATTAAAAACTCCGTGCCTCCGTGTCTCCGTGGTTAAAATCAGTTTTTATGGACAATAAATTTTACTGGATAGCATTAAATATGGTTGATGAGATAGGAAGTATAACCTATCAAAAACTTATTACCCATTTTGGCAGTCCTGAAAATATCTTTTCTGCATCAAAGAAGGAATTGATGGAGGTTGACGGCATAAGAGAAAAAACGGCAAATTCCATAAAGTCTTTTAGATTAGAGGAGGAAATAAAAAGCGAATTAAACAGGATTGAAAAATCCGGAGTTAATGTAATAACAACAAATGACAATGATTATCCATCAAGCCTTAAAACAATCTATGCTCCGCCTCCTGTCCTTTATATAAAGGGGAAGATAATAGAAAATGATGCTATTGCTGTAGCTGTAGTAGGCTCTCGCTCACCAACAACTTACGGTAAATTAGTCACAGAAAAGATAAGCATGGAACTGTCAGAGAGAGACATCACTATTATCAGTGGCATGGCAAGGGGAATTGACAGCATAGCTCATAAATCTGCCATAGTAGGCGGAGGAAGGACTATCGCTGTTTTAGGCTGCGGTTTAAATGTCATATATCCGCCTGAGAACTTTAAACTTATGGATGAAATTATCAGTCACGGTGCAGCTATCTCAGAATTTCCAATGTCTGAAAGACCTGATAAAATGAATTTCCCTCAGAGAAACAGAATTATAAGCGGACTATCCCTCGGAACCCTTATTATAGAGGCAGCAGAAAAGAGCGGCTCATTAATAACAGCCCGTCATGCTGTTGAACAGGGGCGAGAGGTTTTTGCTGTCCCCGGAAGTATAAACTCTCTTAAGAGTAAGGGGACAAACCGTTTAATAAAGAGCGGGGCAAAATTAGTGGAAGGTGCAGAAGATATAATTGATGAATTTCCCCCTGATGTCCGTTCATTTTTAAGACCTGTAAAGAAAAATAAGACTGAGGAGCCTGATTTGGCAGGAGATGAGAAGTATATATTTTCACTTATAGATTCAGAATCACGGCATATTGACACTATAATAGAACACAGCAATTTGCCTGTAGGTATTGTTTCGGGTATACTTGTAAAATTAGAGTTAAAGGGTTTAATCAGACAGACATCAGGAAAAATTTTTGTGAGGAGTTAAAGCTGAAAATGAGAGAAAGGATATTCAGCATAATAGAAATTATAGTAAGACAGATATTGATAAGTAAAAATCTGGTTCATGACGAAAAGGAGATTGTAGAATACCTCATATCTGAGGGATATAATCTGGAAGAAATCAATACAGCCTTTTCATGGATTAGAGATATCGCAGGGGAACAAAAGGTAAAATCACCCTTAAGAAAGTCTTTAAACGAATCAAATAATATAAGGATACTTAGCAGTGATGAAAAGATAAGCTTTAATAAAGAGGCATACGGATTCCTTATAAGATTAAAGGAGTTTGGTTTTATAGATAATGAATTGCAGGAGGAGATAATTGAAAGGGCACAATATTTTACAGATGGAGAAGTAGGGCTGGATGAAATAAAATCTATTGCGGCCGTGGTCATGATGAACCGCCCAGGGACAGAATGGGGAGAAGATATTAACAAGCTCTTCAATGACAAGTGGGAATCTGCAGTGAATTAAAAAATTAAACAGTATGTCAAAATCATTATTAATAGTTGAATCGCCTGCAAAAGCATCTACACTAAAAAAATTTCTCGGGGACAGCTTTCTTGTAAAAGCATCTGTAGGCCATGTAAAAGACCTTCCACAGAAAAAACTTGGTGTGGACATAGAAAAAAATTTTGAGCCCGAATATATCACAATCCGGGGCAAGGGGAAAATCCTTCAGGAATTAAGGGCTGCGGCAAAAAAGGTTGATACAATCTATCTTGGGCCTGACCCTGACAGGGAAGGAGAGGCAATCGCATGGCACATTGCGAATGAGCTGAATGACGATGAACCCAGCAAGAAGAAGGGGCAAAAGATATACCGCGTCCTGTTTCATGAGATTACAAAAAATGCCGTAAGAAAGGCAATTGAGAATCCGGTTGCAATTGATGAAAACAAGGTTTATGCACAACAGGCACGGAGAATCCTTGATCGCCTTGTCGGCTATAAGATAAGCCCTATCTTATGGAAAAAGGTAAGAAGGGGATTGTCTGCAGGGAGGGTTCAATCTGTTGCCCTCCGATTGATTTGCGAGAGAGAGAAGGAGATAAATTCATTTGTAAAAGAGGAATACTGGTCTATAACTGCAAATCTCAAATCCACCGAAGATTTACCATTTGAGGCAAGACTTCATCGCATAGGGACAGATAAGGCTGAGATAAAAAATGAATCTGAGGCAAAGTCTATCCTCTCCGATTTGGAAGGTGCATCATATAAAGTCATCAATGTCCAGAAGAAGGAAAAGAAAAAGAATCCTATTCCTCCATTCATAACAAGCACACTTCAGCAGGAGGCATCACGAAAACTCAGGTTTTCTGCAAAAAAGACCATGATGATAGCCCAAAAACTCTACGAAGGGCTTCAGATAGGAGATGAGGAGCAGGTTGGATTAATAACCTACATGAGAACAGATTCATTCAATCTGTCATCTGAGGCAGTAAATGAGGCGCGAAATTTTATCGCAAGCAGATACGGAAGTGATTTCCTGCCCGACAAGCCAAATTTTTATAAGAGCAAAAAAACCGCACAGGAGGCACATGAGGCTATCAGACCTACATCGGTATTAAGAGAGCCATCCTATATAAGAAAATATCTTGAAAAGGATGCGGCTAATCTCTATGAGCTTATATGGAACAGGTTTGTTGCATGTCAGATGAATCCTGCAATCCTTGATTCAACCTCAGTTGATATAGAGGCAAAAAAATATCTCTTCAGGGCTACGGGTTCTGTTGTAAGGTTTCCTGGTTTTTTAAAGGTATATGAGGAAACAATTGAAGTATCCTCCGAATCAGAGCAGGGTGAAAAAGAAGGTATATTGCCTCCATTAAAAACAGGAGATATGCCTGAGCTGATAAATATAGCACCTGAACAGCATTTTACACAGCCACCTCCAAGATACACAGAGGCAAACCTGATAAAAGAATTAGAGGAGAAAGGGATTGGAAGGCCAAGCACCTATGCAGCAATAATCAGCACAATACTTCAAAGGGACTATGTTGAAATTAAAGAGAGGAGACTCCACCCTACCCTCCTTGGGTCATTGATATCAGACCTCCTTGTAGAAAATTTCCCAAAGATATTGGATGTTAAATTCACCGCAAATATGGAAGAAGAGCTTGACCAGATTGAAGAAGGGAAAAAGGGATGGATTGATGCACTCAATGATTTTTATAAGCCATTTTCTTCAGACCTTTCAAAGGCTGAGACAATGATGAGGGATATAAAAAAAGAGATTGAGATTACAGATGAACTCTGTGATAAATGCGGCAAAAATATGGTTATTAAATGGGGCAGATTCGGCAGATTTCTTGCGTGTTCAGATTATCCTAACTGTAAAAGCACACGTCCCGTTAAAGGTGATAATGAAAAAGAGGGCGTCACTGATAAATTGCCTGAAATTACAAATGAAATATGTGATAAATGCGGCGCACCATTACAGCTTAAGATTGGAAGGTATGGAAAATTTCTTGCCTGCACTAAATATCCTGAATGCAAATTCACGAAACCTATAAGCCTTGGCGTATTATGCCCTCAGGATGGATGCAATGGCTTCCTCGTAGAGAGGAGGACAAAGAAAGGAAAAATATTTTATAGCTG
>DNJG01000066.1 GCA_003489165.1 Nitrospinota bacterium
CCGCAGTGGGCAGAGGATTTTATATATAGAATTGTAAATCATAAACAGCGATACAGGTATAAGATGGCTGTTTAATGCTTCAAAATATTGATAATTCGGAGGGTAAGATGAAATTTGGGATATTGATTCAGGATGGGCCATATAATCNNCATCAATGCTACAAAATTAATGGACCCTCCTAAGGATGACAGGAATATCAGCAAGAGATGGTCTGAACTCGGTGCTAAGGGAATTGATATAATTGTCTGTGTCGCTGCTGCAAAGAGGCGAGGGATTAATGAAAGTGTCCTGATTCCAAATGCCCGTATCTCAGGCTTGGGGCAGTTGACAGAGATCGCTATTGAATCTGACAGACTGATTACATTTGGGAGCAGTTAATTCAAATAATAATTAGCCACAGAGTTCACAGAGAAAAATAAGAGAGGAAAAATTTATGGAAGAACAGAAGAAGACAAAAATCATGTTTGTGATGAGAAAACCGCCGCATGGCTCCATATATGCCTATGAAGGGCTTGAGGCAATACTGATAATGGGGGCGTATGAGCAGGAGGTAAGTGTTGTCTTTATAGATGATGGTGTATTTGCTTTAAAGAAAGAGCAGGATACAAAGCCGCTTGGTGTAAAGGAGTTTTCAAAGACATTTGCGGCACTTGAGGATTACGATATTACAAATATTTATGCGGACAGGGAGTCTCTTGAAATAAGAGGATTAACTGTAGATGACCTTATCATTAAGCCTAAGCTCCTTGAGGCTTCAGAGATAGCAAAAATAATGGAAGAACAACACACCCTGCTGCCATTTTAAAAAAAACAGAAGACTGAACACAAATGACACGAATGGACAAATCACACGAATTAAACAAGAGGTAAGATGAAAAAAACAAGATGCAAGATATAAGATTTTTTGCTTCTTGTTTCTAATACATTTGTGCCATTCATATATTCGTGTAATTCGTGTTCCAAAGGGAGGTAAAATATGCTTCATACAATTAACAAATCACCATTTATTTACCGTAATCTTGAGAGTTGTCTCAGGTTTGCCAAAAAGGGTGACCCTATTATGCTTTACGAAGATGGTATTTATGCCATTACATCAGGGTCAAAGATTGAACCGACAGTGATTGAGGCATTGAAAAATCATCCAATTTATGCAATTGAGGCGGATGTAAAGGCAAGGGGTATTACAAAGGTTATAGATGGCGTGTATCTTTGCGACTATTTCTGTTTTGTGGCACTGTCAGAACAACATAAAGTCTATCCGTGGTTTTAAAAAATAAAACATTTCACCACAGAGGTCACGGAGACACAGAGGTATTTAAAACTTTTTAAAATATTTATATTCCCCTCAGTGTCTCAGTGGTTTCATTAGGTTTTTGTTTTGACTTGTTCGGATTGAAAAAAATGGGAATCTTATTTTCATTATTCACAGTAATATCTCTTATATTAATTGTCTATTCAGGGGTAAAGCTTGCAAATTTACATTTACTATTTGGAGTTCTTATTCCGTATATGGCATTAATTACATTTATTATAGGAATCATTTATCGCGTGGTAAAATGGGGACTATCGCCTGTCCCATTCTGTATACCTACAACATGCGGACAGCAGGAATCTCTCCCATGGATTAAGCAGGATAAGCTTGAGAATCCTTCAAATACACTTGGTGTTATCGGAAGGATGGCTCTTGAGGTGCTTTTCTTCCGCTCCCTTTTCAGAAATTTAAAATTTGAGGTTGGTGCGGCGAATCCAGCCGAAATGAAGAACGAAAGCAGGGTTATTTACAGTTCAGACAAATGGCTCTGGCTGTCAGGGCTTGTATTTCACTGGTCATTCCTGATAATCCTTTTAAGGCACTTGAGATTTTTTACAGAACAGGTGCCATCATTAATGCGATTGCTTGAAGGCTTGGATAGCTGGTTTCAGATAGGTCTGCCGCATTTCTATGCAACTGATTTGGTTATTTTGCTCTCTGTTACCTACCTCTTTATCAGAAGAGTTATTATACCGCAGGTGCGATATATATCGCTTGCTGCTGACTACTTCCCGCTCCTTTTAATACTGGGTATTGCGGTTACGGGTATTTTGATGCGGTATTTCAGCAGGGTGGATATTGTAGATGTGAAGATTTTAACAATAGGGCTTGTGAGTTTTAGACCTGTTATCCCGGAAGGTTTGGGTATCATTTTTTACATTCATCTATTTCTTGTATGCACTCTCTTTATATATTTTCCATTCAGCAAACTCGTGCATATGGCGGGTGTATTTATGAGTCCGACAAGAAATTTGGCAAATAACAGCCGTATACAGAGATATGTAAATCCATGGAATTATGATGTGAAGGTTCATAAATACAGTGAGTATGAGGAAGAATTCAGGGAAAAGATGAAAAAGGCAGGAATACCAGTGGAGAAGGGGTAGTAATGGCAGAGGTTATGAAAGAAGATAAGACTTTAAAAGTGGATTACAGATTCCCCAAAACAGGGTGGATGGATACACCTGTTGAATTTAAACAAGGGATGTTCTGTCACGGCTCAAAGGCAAAAGACATTGAGGCAGTCGGTTTCCCCAATCCGAGGGAGTGGTCGTCAAAAGACAAAGACTGGAAGCTTCCTCCTGACTGGAAAGAGATAGTCTTAAATGGAATGAAGGAGAGGCTTGATAAATACCGCTCTTTCAAGCTCTTCATGGATATTTGTGTTAGATGCGGTGCCTGTGCTGACAAGTGTCATTTCTACATAGGCACAGGAGACCCGAAGAATATGCCGGTTTTGAGGGCGGAGCTTTTAAGGTCAGTCTATAGAAAATATTTTACACTTTCAGGAAAATTATTTGGGAAATTGGCGGGTGCGAGGGAGCTTACAGAGGATGTATTAAAAGAGTGGTGGTATTATTTTTACCAGTGCACTGAATGCCGCAGATGTTCTGTCTTCTGCCCTTATGGTATTGACACTGCTGAGATTACAATGATTGGGAGAGAGCTACTAAATCTCCTTGGTCTGAATACAAACTGGATTGCAGGACCTGTGGCAAACTGCTACAAAAGAGGGAATCACCTCGGACTTGAGCCGCATACATACAAATCGCAGATTGAATTCCTTCTTGATGAGATAGATACTCTGACAGGCATCAAGATAGAGCCGACATTTAACAGAAAGGGTGCAGAGATACTATTTGTTACACCTTCTGGCGATGTATTTGCAGAGCCAGGCACTTATACAGCGATGGGCTATCTCATGCTCTTCCACGAACTTGGGCTTGACTATACATGGAGCACCTATGCATCTGAAGGCGGAAACTTCGGCTTTTTCACATCAAATGAGATGGGAAAGAGGCTCAATGCAAAGATATATGCAGAGGCGAAGAGGCTTGGGGTTAAGTGGATACTCGGTGGGGAGTGTGGTCATATGTGGAGGGTAATCAATCAGTATATGGATACATGGAATGGCCCTGCTGATTTTCTTAAAGAGCCTGTGTCCCCGATAACAGGCACAAAATTTGAGAATGCCAAATCTACAAAGTTTGTCCATATTGCAGAATTTACTGCCGACCTGATAAGGCACAACAAACTTAAACTCGACCCAAGCAGAAATGACAATTTAAAGTTAACCTTTCATGACTCATGTAATACCTCAAGGGGGATGGGGATTTTTGAGGAGCCGAGGTATGTCATAAAGAATGTATGTAATTATTTTTATGAGATGCCTGAAGATACAACAAGGGAAAATACCTTCTGCTGTGGGAGCGGCTCAGGCCTGAATGCAACAGAGAATATGGAAATAAGAATGCAGGGAGGCTTCCCAAGGGCGAATGCAGTTAAATATACACAAGGAAAATATGGCGTGAACATGCTTGCNNGAAAAGGAGAGGACAACGAATCTGCGGGGAGAACCAATAAAATCAGCCACAGAGGACACAGATAAAAATATAAAGCAACCACAGATGGACACAGATAAACGCAGATAAAAAAGATTAAAAAAATCTGTGAAAATCTGTGTATATCTGTGGTTTCAAAGAGGTTTTTATTTTTAAGTTTTTCTCTGTGGTCTGTGGTGAAAAGTTTTTATGTATAACGGTTCTAAAATAATTGCTGGTTTGATTATATTTGTTGCTCTTGCCACATTCCCTTTCCTTTATAACATTGGTAAGGTGAATGCAAAGCCGGAGCTAAAGATTGATACGCCTGTAATTGAGCAGTTGAAGGAAAAGGAGTGTGTAGAGTCAGAGGAATTTATGAAGGCTAAGCATATGCAGTTATTGAACAGGTGGAGGGATATGGCTGTCCGGGATGGCGAGAGGGTTTATGTGAACAGCAAGGGAGAGAAATATGAGATAAGCCTTCAGAATACTTGTCTTAAATGTCATTCCAATAAAAAGGAATTCTGTGATAAATGCCATAACTATATGTCAGTCAAGACTCACTGTTGGGATTGCCATTTAACCTCTGAGGAGAAACAAAAAACTTGAACACGAATAACACGAATGGACAAATTACACAAAACTAATATAAAGCATCAAATTTCAAGCACCAAGCACCAAACAAATTCTAATAACAGAAATCTCAATTCCAGACAGCTTAGGATATTTGGATTTGGAATTTAGATATTGTTTGGGATTTGGAGTTTGTAATTTGGAATTTCTCCTCTATATTCGTGTCATTCGTATATTTGTGAAATTCGTGTTTAATGTATTAGAGAATATGGAAACAAATAGAAGGCAGTTCTTAAAAATATTTGGAATTTCTACCCTTTCAGGGCTTGGAAGTATTCCTGCTATTTGGGCATTCACTCAGCACTCAGCACTCAGCACTCAGCACTTTGGTAAGAGGTGGGCAATGGTTGTAGATATTAAGAAATTTAAAACAGAAGATGACTATAAAAAGTGTATAGATGCCTGCCATAGTGTCCATAATGTCCCTGATTTTGGAAACCCAAAGGATGAGGTTAAATGGATATGGAAAATGCCTTATAAAAATACATTTCCTGAACAGGAAGATGATTATATTAGTGGCGAAATGAAAAATATGCCTTTTACGGTTCTATGCAATCACTGTAAAAATCCGCCATGCGTAAGGGTCTGTCCTACAAAGGCTACTTTTAAGAGGGCGGATGGGATAGTTGCAATGGACTATCACAGATGTATAGGGTGCAGGTTTTGTATGGCGGCGTGCCCTTACGGCTCAAGGAGTTTTAACTTTAGGGACCCGAGACCTTTTATTAAGGAGAAAAATTCTGAATACCCGACAAGGGCAAAGGGGGTTGTGGAAAAATGTAATTTCTGTGAGGAGAGACTATCAAAGGGACTACAACCTGCATGTGTAGAGGCATGCAAAGATAATAAGGCTCTTATTTTTGGAGATTTGAATGACCCGGATTCAGAAGTAAGAAAGGTTTTGGAAACAAATTATACAATTCGGAGAAAACCTGAGCTTGGAACACAGCCGGGCGTTTATTATATAGTGGGAGCAAAAGAGGATGTTTGAAAAGGCATTGACAGGAGATAAGAGATACTGGGGATGGATATTTTCCCTGCTATTAATTATGGGAACAGGGTTTATATTTTATCTTAAGCAGTTAGATTATGGGCTTGGGATAACAGGGATGAGCAGGGATGTTTCATGGGGTCTTTATATTGCCCAGTTCACCTTTCTTGTAGGTGTTGCAGCATCGGCAGTTATGCTCGTTATACCTTATTACCTGCACGATTATAAAAAATTTGGCAAGATAATAATCTTTGGTGAGTTTCTCGCTATCTCTGCTGTAATAATGTGTCTCATGTTCGTCTTTGTGGATATGGGGCAGCCCATGAGGGCTATGAATATAATTTTATATCCTACGCCAAATTCTATAATGTTCTGGGATATGCTCGTTTTAAACGGCTATCTTTTGCTTAATTTGACAATTGGCTGGACGACCTTGAATGCCGAGAGAAATGATATGCCGCCGCCAGATTGGGTGAAACCTCTTATATATGTTTCCATACCTTGGGCAATTAGTATCCATACTGTTACAGCATTTCTTTATGCAGGACTACCCGGAAGGCATCTGTGGCTTACTGCAATCATGGCACCCCGTTTCCTATCATCAGCATTCGCATCAGGCCCTGCATTGCTTATTATCCTATGTCTTATTGTGAAGAGGGTCAGCAATTTTGACCCCGGTAAGGAGGCGATACAAACACTTGGGAAGATTGTTACCTACGCTGTTATTATCAATTTGTTTTTCTTTTTACTTGAGATATTTACTGCCTTCTACAGCAATATACCCGGGCATATGCATCCATTCAAATATCTTTTCTTTGGCACTGAAGGGCATGGAAAACTTGTTCCATGGATGTGGACTGCATTTATTTTAAGTATTATGGCTATCGCTCTTCTAATTAATCCAAATATGCGTAAAAGAGAAAATATTTTAATGGTGTCTGCCGTTTTAGTATTTATTTCAACATGGATAGACAAGGGGATGGGTTTGGTCATAGGAGGTTTCATACCAAATCCCTTTGAAGAAATAACAGAGTATTCACCAACCATTCCGGAGATATTGATTACACTTGGTGTATGGGCAACAGGTCTTTTAATTATTACTGTGCTTTACAAAATAGCTGTTTCAATAAAAGCCCCTCACCCTCCCCTCTCCCCACAGGGGAGAGGATTAAGGTGAGGGGGTAGAAAGGAGGATAAATTTATGGGAAGTTTTGAGCTTGGCGGCAGGACATATCAGACAGATGAAGACGGGTATCTTGCCAACATAGAGGAGTGGAGTAAGGAAGTAGGAGAGTATCTTGCAAAGGAGGAGGGGTTAGAGATGACTGAGTCGCACTGGGAAGTTATCAATTTTCTAAGGGAATACTATGAGGAGTATAAAATCGCCCCTATGATTAAGATACTCGTTAAGGCAATAGCTAAAAAGCTTGGTCCCGAGAAAGGGAATACAAAATATCTATATGATTTATATCCCGAAGGACCGGCAAAGCAGGCGTGCAAGATTGCAGGATTACCAAAACCCACAGGATGCGTATAGGAGTTAGTGAGTTTAGGAGTCAAAGAGTTGAAGAGTTAACTCCTAAACTCCTCAACTCTTTAACTCATTAACTTATTTAGGGAGGTATAAATGTCTAAACAGAAAGAATCAAAAACTCCGTTGCTGGATGATTTAGAAGATGGTCCCTGGCCCAGCTTTGTTACTGACCTGAAAAATCTGGCAAAGAAAAAGCCCGCAGTTGGGCAGCTTTTGGGTCAGCTTGAGCAGTCCTATGAAGAGCGATGGGACCACTGGCTTGGGACTGTAATAAATACCCCCGGCTATGGCGGTGGTATTATAGCGAGGTATTCTGATATCGGCAATAAATTTCCTGATATCGCCCAATTTCATACTATCAGGGTAATTGAGCCTGCAGCCTGGGTCTATTCAACTGATGCATTACGGCAACTCTGCGATATTAGTGAAAAATACAGTGCTGGCATTCTTCAGTTTCACGGTATGACAGGGGATATTCTGATGCTCGGCTCAAATAATGAAAAAACCCTTGAGGCTGCAGAGGAGCTTATGGAAAAGGGGTGGGATATAGGCGGCTCAGGAAACGGTCTAAGGACTCTGTCTTGCTGTATTGGTCCTGCATATTGTGAGATGGCATGTTTTGATACGCTTAAGACTACAAAATTTCTTACTGATACATTCATTAGTCAGTTACACCGTCCTGAATTTCCTTATAAGTTCAAGTTTAAGCTTTCAGGCTGTCCGAATGATTGTGCAAATTCTATCCAACGTTCAGATATGCCTATAATTGGGACATGGAGGGATGAGATTCAGATAAATCAGGAAGAGGTTAAGAAGTTCATTGATGAGAAGGGTGAGGAGTATGTAGTTGATAATGTAATAACAAGATGTCCAACAAAGTGCATCACCCTGAAAAATAAAAAAATTGAAATAGATGATAAGAACTGTGTCAAGTGTATGCACTGTATAAATGTAATGCATAAGGCACTCGCACCGGGAAAGGACAGGGGGGTGACAATACTCCTTGGCGGGAAGAGGACTCTAAAAATAGGCGACACAATGAGCTCAGTAATTGTTCCCTTTATGAAGCTTGAGACAGATGAGGATTATGAAAAACTTGTTGACCTTGTAAGAAGGATATGGGAGTTCTGGACCGAGCATGGTATGGATCATGAGCGTGTCGGTGAGTTTATTGACCGTGTAGGACTTGGGACATTCTTAGATGGCATCGGGCTTGAGCCTGACCCTCAGATGGTAAGACACCCCAGAACAAATCCTTATATAAAGTTTGAGGAGCTTACACCGCCAAAGATAGACGGAGAGCCAAAGGTCGCACCAAATGTTGTTGACAAGGAGATTGAGGGCAAAGAAACTGTCATTAGTTAGTAGTCATTAGTTCCCAATGACCAATGACAAATGACAAATAAGATGGGAGGACTTAAATATGGCTGAGAAAAAGAAGATGGCGCCGAGGGATAACGGGGCGCCGGATTATAAAAAGTATTTACATCCGATGATGGCTAAGAATTATGGGAAGTGGAAATACCATGAGAATCTGCGTCCCGGTGTGAATATGTATGTGGCTGAGAGTGGAGACAGGCTCTATGTAGTCAGGGCAGGTTCAACAAGGACAATGAGCGTAGATACAGTAAGAAAGGTCTGTGATATAGCGGATAAATACTGTCAGGGGCATCTCCGTTTCACGAGCAGGAGCAATTTAGAGTTTCTTGTTACAAAAAAAGAGGATATTGAACTACTAATAAAAGAGGTTAAGGATAAGCTTGGATTTCATGTCGGCGGGACGGGTCATTCTATATCCAATATCCTCCACACTCAGGGTTGGCTGCACTGCAACCTGCCCGGTACTGATGCAGCAGGTGCAGTGAAGGCAATGATGGATGTCCTATATGAGGATTTTATAAATGAGAGATTACCCCAACGTGTGAAGATTTCTACATCATGCTGTCAGATTAACTGCGGAGGGCAGGCTGATATAGCAATCAATCTTCAGCATCACCATCCCCCGAAAATCAATCATGACAATATGAAAATCTGCGAACACCCGAAGGTTGTTGCTATATGTCCTGTTGCAGCAATCCGTCCAGCTAAAAAGGATGGCAAAGATACACTTGAGGTTGTTGAAGAAAAGTGTATGTATTGTGGTGCATGCCACGGGCAGTGTCCGAGCATGGAAATAAGGGATGCAAATACAGATACACTTGCAATCTGGGTTGGAGGTAAGTCGTCAAATACCCGTGGAGGACCTTCTTTTATGAAGCTGGCAACTTATGGAATTCCGAATAACCCGCCAAGATGGCCTGAGGTGAGTGATGCAGTTAAAAAAATATTGAATGCCTATAAAGAGGGTGCAAAGGAAGAGGAGAGGATAGGGGAGTGGATAGAGAGGATTGGATGGAAACGGTTCTTTGAGGTTACAGGATTTAAATTTACCAAATACCACATTGATACATACAGGTATGCCAGAACGACATTCAATACATCAACACAGGTTCGGTTATAAGCATACTGCAAAGGAAATTATAAACCACGGAGGCACGGAGACACAGAGAAAAATAATAAGAAGAAATGGGGAAATTTGAGAAAGAGGAAATGAATAATATTTCATTTTGCCTTTTCTCCATCTCTCTATTTTCTCCCTTTTCTCCTTAATCTTTTTTGATTTTGTTTCTCTCTGTGCCTCTGTGTCTCAGTGGTTAAAATTAAGTTTTTATTCTTATGGAGGTTTTTAATGGAGACTCAAACTATTGGATACGATATTAAACAGGGTGATGTTATAAAACTCAAAGTTGCATCACCCTCTGATATTGTTGTTACAAATGGTGAAAGCTGGAAGTGTCCTGTATATGTCAAGCGGATGCCCCCCTGTCGGGGCAACTGTCCGAGTAGTGAGGATATAAGGGGATACTTGACCTATGTTGCACAATCTAAAGATTACAAGAGGTCTTATGAGGACGCATTTGATGAGGCGTGGCACATACTCACTGATAAAAATCCGTTCCCTGCAGTCCACGGAAGGATATGCCCCCATCCCTGTGAGGATGGATGCAACAGGAAGCATAAGGAGGACGGCTCTGTGGCGATAAAAAATTTCGAGAGATTTGTTGGTGACCACGGCATAAAGAGGGGGCTTAAGCTAAAGAAACTTACAGACAAAAAGCATAATAAGAAGATTGCAGTAATCGGTGCAGGTCCGTCAGGCCTTTCCTGTGCGTATCAACTTGCAAGGAAGGGCTATCCTGTAACTGTTTTTGAATCGTTGGAAAAACCAGGAGGAATGCTCAGATATGGCATTACTTCTTATCGCCTCCCCAGGGAGGTGCTTGATGCAGAGATACAGAAGATTCTTGACCTCGGAGTTGAATTGAAGTGCAATACTAAAGTCGGTGATGATATTTCATTTGAGGACTTAAAGAAAAATTATGATGCCGTTTATATGGCAATAGGTGCGCAGAAGGGGAGTAAGCTTAATGTTGAAGGTGAGAGTTTATCAAATGTATTTTCAGGTGTTGAATTCCTTCACAGGATAAACAATGGTGAAAAGGTAAATATAGGCAGAAGGGTGATGGTTGTAGGCGGAGGCAATACGGCAATAGATTCTTCAAGGGTCTCAAGGAGGCTTGGTGCAGATGTAACTATTTTATATAGAAGGACAAAAAATGAGATGCCTGCCCTCACAGATGAGATAAGGGGGGCGGAAGAGGAGGGGGTAAAGTTTAAATTTCTGACTGCGCCGATTGCCATATCAAGAAACGGGAGAGGCTCTGTTGATATAACCTGTATTATGATGAAGCTTGGAGAGAAGGACAAGTCAGGGAGGCAGCGTCCAGTCCCGGTAGAAAATTCTAATTTTATACTTCAGGCTGATACTGTAATTGCTGCAATAGGGCAGGAGCCCGATTTGACGAATTTAGATGGGCTTAAAAACAAAAACGGATGGCTTGAAATCAATTCTTCAAACAGGGAGACATCTGTTGGAGGTGTATTTACAGGCGGCGATGCCCTCGGACTTGCCAATGCAACAACCGCAGTCGGGCATGGGAGAAGGGCTGCAAAGTCTATAGAGGCATATCTCAATGGTATCAGCTACAGAGAGCCGACTGCTCCAAGGCCTGTCAAAGATACAGATATGATTCTGGATTATTACCCGCCAGCCCCTCGGAATAACATAAAGGAATTGCATGTAGGGGAGCGTATAGATAACTTTAAGGAAGTATGCCTGCCTCTTGCTATGGAGGAGGCGATAGCAGAGGCAAACAGGTGCATGAGCTGCGGCTTATGCTTTACCTGCGACCAGTGCCGTATATACTGCCCGCGAGAGGCTATCAGCAGGGATAAAAAGAGACCAGTCGGACAAATCATGTTTACAGATTATACGAAATGCAACGGTTGTCACATCTGTGCAGAGGTCTGCCCATGTAACTATATTGAAATGGGTATGGGTTTGTGATATATTTGCTAAATAATTTTAAATGATAGGAGGGTATTATGTTGAGAAAGTCTTTTTATCTATTATTGATTTCAATCTTTTTGACAGCCTTAATTCCCTATGCTGGATTTTCAGCGGAAAAGAAGGCTTCAGGCAAAGGAGGAGAATTGGAAAATATAAAAACCACAAAGGCTGTAATTGAAACAAAGTTAGGGAACATTGAAATAAAGTTTTTCCCTGATGCTGCACCGAATCATGTCAAGAATTTCATAAAACTTGCAAAAGATGGCTTTTACAACGGCACAATCTTTCATCGTGTAATACCAGGATTTATGATACAGGGCGGAGACCCGAATACGAAGGGACAGGATAAGGCTACCTATGGTATGGGCGGTCCCGGACATAAAGTAAAGGCGGAGTTCAACAACATAAGCCACAAGAGGGGCATCCTCTCTATGGCAAGGTCAATGGACCCTGATAGTGCGGGCTCTCAGTTTTTCATAGTTGTCACAGATTCAACATTCCTTGATAAACAATATACAGTATTCGGTGAGGTAACAAAAGGAATGGATGTTGCCGATAAGATTGTAAATCTGCCCCGAAACGAAAATGACTTACCGGATGAAAGGATTGAGATGAAGGTAAAGATAATTGAATAATTGATTATTCACTCTCTTTTATATCAAGCTCCTTCATCTTCCTGCTTAAGGTATTTCTGTTTATGCCGAGAATCTCAGCCGCCTTTACCTGATTCCATTCTGTCTTTTTTAAGACTGATAGCAAGAGTTCCTTTTCAGCCTCGCCGATAACCTCATTGTATAGACTCCCTTTTTTTGTATAGTTATTGACTTTATCTTTTATAATATCGTGCATGGAGACAAAATCTTTTTCTGCAGATTGCGATATTGGGAGGTACTCTGGAGTTATTGAGTCTCCGCCTGACATCACAATAGCCCTCTGTATTACATTCTCAAGCTCCCTTACATTACCTTTCCACTCATAGTTTTTTAAGATGAGCATTGCATCATCTTCTATATGTCTTACACTGCTCCCAAGTTCACTGCTGAATCTCTTTATAAAATAATCTGATAAAAGTGGTATATCCTCTTTTCTCTCCCGAAGGGGCGGCAATGGGATAGTAATTACATTTAATCTGTGAAATAGGTCCTCTCTGAACATCTTCTTCTTAACGGCGGTCTCTAAATCCTGATTTGTTGCTGAAATTATCCGGACATCTACTTTTATCTGTGCCTTGCCTCCGACCCTGTAAAACTCCCTTTCCTGAATTACCCTTAAAATCTTTGCCTGCAAAGATATATCCATGTCTCCGATTTCATCAAGAAAAATTGTCCCGCCATCTGCCTGCTCAAATTTGCCTGCCCTTGATTCTGTCGCCCCTGTAAAGGCACCCTTCTCATATCCGAAAAGCTCACTCTCAAGAAGTTCCCTTGGAATTGCTGCACAATTGACTGCAACAAAAGGACCATTTGCCCTGTTTGATGCCTTATGCAGTGCCCTTGCCACAAGCTCCTTTCCTGTCCCGCTCTCTCCTCTTATGAGGACTGTCAGGTCTGAGGATGCTGCCTTGCCGATTGTCTTAAAGACCTTTTGCATTTTCTGGCTTTTTCCGACAATCTCGCCAACATCATATTTGGTCTTTAATTCCTCTTCTAATGTGTGCACTTTTCTCTCAAGATTTTTAAGATTCTCTACCTTTTCAATCAGGAGATAAATCTCATCCATATCAAATGGCTTGGTTACATAATCAAATGCACCCTTTTGCATTGCCTCAATCGCATTTTTCATTGTCCCCTGAGCAGTCATAATTACAACTGTTATTTCCCTTTCCTGTTTCTTAATATTTTCAAGGAGCTTAAGGCCATTTTCATCAGGCAGGAAAATATCAAGAAAGATTATAAGATACCTGTTTTTTGAGAGCATTGAGAGGGCATTTTTCCCGTTTTCAGATGTATGGACAGTATAGCCCTTCTTTTCAAGCCCCTTTTTAAAGACCCACCTTATACTCTCTTCATCATCTATTACTAAAATGTTTTTCATATAGAAAAATCCTTTCACCGCAAAGGCGCGGAGACGCAGAGAAATATAAAAACAAAAAGATTAAGATAAAAATTATACTACTATCGGTAAAAATACCTGAACTGATGCACCTTTCCTGTCAGTCCTATTCTGAATTTTTATTCTTCCCTTATGTTCTTCTATTATCCTATGAGATATTACAAGTCCCAAACCGGTCCCTTTACTCTTTGTAGAGAAGAATGGAGTAAATAGATTTGACAGGACATCATCTTCAAATCCCTCTCCTGTATCCTTTACTTCTATAAGGACCATCTTTGTATGGGATTTAGCGCCCTCTTCAATTACAATATAATCATAGAATATCTTTGTAGTGAGGGTCAACTCCCCTCCCTTCTTTATTGCCTCTACTGCATTCTTGACGATATTTAAAAATACCTGAGTAATCCGCCCTTCATCAATATATACGGACGGAAGACTTGGGTCAAAATCCCTGACAACAGTTATCTTCATCCTCTTTAATATCTTCTCTTCCAGAAGGAGGATGTCTCCTAAAATCTTGTGTATATTTACAGATTTTAATTTGAGCGGTTTTGGATTTGAGAGGTTGAGGAGGTTTTCAACAATGGAGTTTATCCTGTCAGTTTCTTTGATTATTACACCGGTATACTCCCTGTATTTTTCACTCTTTATCTCTTCCTGTAAAAGCTGTGCTGCCCCTCTTAATCCACCGAGGGGATTTTTGATTTCATGTGCCATTCCTGCTGCAAGAGTGCCCATAGATGCAAGCCTGTCAGCCTTTCTCAAGTTCTCCTCAAGCTCCTTTGCCCTTGACATATCCCTTAAAACAAGTATTGCACCTGCTATATTTCCTCCCTCATCGGAGAATGGGGATATTATCAGGCTTATAGGGAAGACCCTTCTATCCCATCTTCGGATTATCTGAAAATCAGAATCTGAAAATGTGATACCGCTGTTTATAGTCTTATCTGTCAGCTCTAATAGCCTTGATTCGCCAGAGAAGACAGATTCAAGGGATTTACCGATGGCATGGGAGGAAGATATGCCGCTCATCTCCTCAATGGCAGGGTTGAAGGTGGTAATTATCTGTTCCTTAGATATTACAACTATTCCATCCTGAACACTGGCGAGGATATTTTCGTAATATGATTTGAGATTTTGCTCATAGCTCATAGCTCATGGCTCATAGTAAGAGGCTATCAGCTATCAGCTATCAGCTAATATGCGTAAAGTTTTCCGTAAGGTCTCTTAGAAACAGGTATAAGTTTTTTAAATGGTTTTTTAAATACAAGCTTTGAATCAATATTAAGGTCTTTGCAGAATTCCTTTATAAGGTTATTTAAAACAGTATTATCAGCATCTTTCAATTCCACAACCCCTACTCCTTCGCCAATCTGGTCTTTATCAACATCTCCCCTTATGTATATTACACCACCGTGCATCCCCGTGGCAAGATAACTCCCTGTCGCCCTTTCAGGCTTCTCATCATTGAGATTTAAGAGTATAAGTATCCCCCCTGCCATATACTCTCCAAAGAAATCTCCTGCCCTGCCGCCTGCTATAATTACAGGGATTTTATCCTCATACTCTTTCATGTGTATACCAACCCTGTAGCCGACATTCCCCTTTACAAAGAGCTTCCCCCCCCTCATGCCGTAACCTAAGACATCACCTGCATGTCCCTTTATTACTATCTTCCCATCATTCATTGTGTTGGCTACACTGTCCTGGGCAAAGGAATTGACAATTATAGTGGGACCGCTCATAAATGCGCCAAGGTCATTTCCAGGAACTCCGTTTATTATAATCTCAGTATCCCCGCTGACACCATCAGCAATATACCTCTGCCCGTTGACATTGAGAAGCTCAATATGCTTCTCACCTTTTTTAACGGCATCCTTTATCTGCTGATTCAGTGTTCTATAATGGCATCCTGCTGCATTTATTTTCATAATTATAAAATCTTTAGCCACTGACTTTCACTGACTAAAATATTTTTTAAAAGTCTGTATTTGTCTGTGGCAAGAAATTAGTTTTGCTTTTCAAGTTCTACAATTAACGGCTCTCCTGCATCAGGCCTGAAGACCCTGTCAGGATTCGGGCAAATCTCTGTTATCGCAGACTCTTCACTTGCCATATAAACCATATCATCTTTCTCGCCTGCTACTAATGGCCTCAATTTTACCCTGTCACTCAATCCAACCAATCCCTTACTATGGGCAAAGAGTATTGCAAACGGGCCATTTAAAAGGGCGCTGCCATAGACCATTCTTACTGCAGTCATCAGTTTTTTCTCTTCATCATCCATCTTTTTTATATCCTTCCAGAAAGGTGATGCGAGGGCTGAGCAGGCGAGTCTTAAAGGAAGTTTATGCCTCCTGATTAAAAGGTCAAGCATGTATGTGACCACCTCAGTATCGGTGAGAAGTGTGCATTTGTAGCCGAACATCTCAAGGTATCTCTTATTTATACCGTAGGATGATATTTCACCATTGTGGACAATAGACCAATCTAAGAGTGTAAAAGGATGAGCTCCCCCCCACCATCCCGGGGTATTTGTCGGAAATCTGTTGTGTGCCGTCCATATATAACCCTCATAATCCTCAAGTTTAAAGAAGTCTGCTATTTCATAAGCAAACCCAACACCCTTAAACGCCCCCATGTTTTTACCGCTTGATACCACAAAGGCACCCGGAATCTCGGAGTTTATGTGCATCACTGTATTTACCATGTAATTGTCTTCCCTTAATTCTGCAGACTCATGTGCCAGATGCTCATGAATTTCTTCAGGCGGATTTACAAAATATCGCATGAAGTATGGAGGATTTGTTATTGTGTAAACCCTTCTTGTCGGTATAACCTCCTGATGCTCTATCTTCACGGTTTCTCTCAGGTATTCCTCTGTTGCCGGAAGGCTCTTTTTATCGCTATACATTATATGAAGGGCATAGTGATTTTTATAATCAGGATATATGCCGTATGCAGCGAATCCGCCGCCAAGCCCATTACCTCTCTCATCCATACAGCTTATGGACCTGATGATTATATCACCCTTTATCTTTCTGCCTTTTTTGCTTATAAGCCCTGTCAGACCGCAGGCAGATATATCTTTTTCGCAATATGGACTTAAAATTCCTGGTTTCATATATAATTGAATATTGAATACTGAATATTGAATAATTTAAAATCCTTAAATTGTCAATCTTCAATCTTCAATTTTAAATCGCTTTCTCTAATTTCTCTCTTCTATACTCCTTCGGCATATGGACAAATCCAAAATTTCTGTCCAATAGTTTATCTTTAAAAGCTGTTACAGGTTTCTGCTCTTTAATAAGCCCTGTCAGTATCCCCGCCCTGTCAACATCATCCCCTACTAATATGGCGCCTACAAGCCTTTCATTTTTAATAATTATCCTTTTATAGTTTCCATTTTTAGAATCATTTTTTATGAGCGATTCATATCCCTCACCCCTTGGGTCAATAATGCCAAGAGAAATCGTGGGGGCTCCTGGGAATTCAATGGAGTTCATGGGGAATCCGCCTTTATAAACCAAAGTCCCTCCTGACATATTATCGCCTGCAATTGAACCCTGTCTGTACGCAAGCGGCCATATGGGTATTGGCATCTTCTCGTTTGTAAGCATATTGAGCGCCTCCACCACATCACCGGCTGCATAGACACCCTTTACATTTGTCTCCATCCTTTCATCTACAACAATCCCTCTATTTATTTTAATACCGCTCTCTTTTATAAAACCTGTATTTGGTATAACACCAATTGCGACAATAACTAAATCGCATTTAATCTTTTTCTTATCCCTTAGAACAACACCAGTGGCAGTATTACCCTTGCCTGTAATTTCAACCACTTCATTATTTGTTATTACCTCAACACCTGCCTCCTCCATCTTCCTCTGGACAATTCTTGATGCGTCCTTATCCAATGCTCTGCTTAAAACCTCAGGCGCAAGCTCAACAACTGTAACATCAATGCCTATTGCATTAAGCCCCTCAATCGCCTTAAGCCCAATCATCCCTGCACCGATGACCACTGCCTTCTGAACCTTCTTTGATATTTTCATTATCTCTTCAGCGTCACTCCACTTTGTAAATGTATAAACATTCTTCCT
>DNJG01000161.1 GCA_003489165.1 Nitrospinota bacterium
GCACCCTAAGACAAATGAAGAACTTACTATAGCAATTGAAAAGCTGCAGAAAAACACTGCAAATGTCTTAAAAGAGTGGGGCATTAAGAACAGCCTGCAGTCGGCAGAGACATACAAAAGAAGAAAAAGTAAACCGTCAATTACAATGCTTTTTCATGGTTCACCGGGAACCGGTAAGACGCTTGCCGCAAATGCAATTGCATATACTCTAAAAAGAAGCCTTATTACAATTGACTGCTCTAAGATATTAGATAAGTGGGTGGGCGAGAGCGAGCAAAATACGAGAAAGATATTTGACAAATACAAGGCAATATCAAAGGGCAAAAAGAACCCTCCTGTGCTTCTTCTGAATGAGGCTGACCAGTTTTTGCATAGAAGGATAGATACTGTAAGGGCAGTGGATAATATGTATAACCAAATGCAAAACATATTTCTTGAGCAAATGGAAAGATTTGAGGGTGTTCTTATTGCGACAACAAATCTTGTAGAAAATATGGACAGCGCCTTTTCAAGGAGATTCCAGCATAAGATAGAGTTTAGAAGGCCGGGGACTGCTGAAAGGTTTAAACTCTGGCAGGTTCACATACCAGAAAAAGCCCCATTATCAGATGATGTGGATTTATGGTATTTGGCAGAGCATTATGACTTGTCAGGCGGGCAGATTGCTGTGGTTGTGCATAATGCAGCAACAAGGGCTGCAAGAAGGGGAGACAAGATTATGATGGAAGATATTATTAACGCTTCTAAGGAAGAGATAAAAGGCAATTTTGATGAAAAGGCAAAGGCGAGGGTGGGTTTTTAATCAAAACAATCCATCAAGGCAAAATGACATTATTGTTGAAGATTTGATAAAAAGAAGGGGGTGAATAGCATGGTAAGATTTATAGTAGTGCTTATAAGTTTATTGTTAATAGTATCCTGTGCAAGTGATGACAGCCTTAATCTTGCGGATATTAACTCTCCAACCACTGTAAATTCTGTGGATGATTTGCCAAAACCAACATTATCAAATAATGATATAGCAAAGAGAAAAGCTATTGTTGTAATAGGAGAATCTGCCTCAGGTCAAAGTCAATATAATGCCCTTGCATCAGCAAGAGGAGTAGCACAGAAAAATTTATTAAGTATTTTTAATGGTGTGAAAATAAATGCCGATGCAATAATTAATAAAGGAGAGTTGACGAAGGATGATGTTAATTTAATTGTCAATGGGCATATCAGGAGCCTTGATTGTGGAGCATATTTTGATAGAACTCAGGGTATTGGATACTATTGCGTTCAAATGGTACTTAAGAAAAAATATTAATAAAATGAAATCTCCTTATTTTACTTCAACAAAGATTAAAACTGGATTTATTAATAGAATACCATATTGGATTAATCCGTATGGCGAAGTAATACTAACAACTCCTCTTGACCATGCTCTTTATGCCATTAAATATTATAAAGAGCAGGGAATGACACTTGAACCTGAGTATGCTATTGAAAAAATGATTAATGAAGGCTGGATTAGGGTTCAAGTTTTTCCTGATGGAGAAGCAATTATTCAAGGTATTCCATCAGCATTAAAGAAAAACGGTGAAATTATATTGAATATTGTGCCTGATTTAAAGGTAGTTGGTATCGCTTATGTTCCATGGGATTATAAAAAACCACCGATATTTACGAGAGAAGAAATTAATAAGTTAAATTGGAGTGAACTTATTGATTATGCAATGAGGATAGGAAAATTTGCAAAGAGAACTTCAGTAAAACGGAGAAGAATTTGGGGAGTATAAAATGGAAAAAGTTTATAAAATGTCTGATGTTTTAAAGGCTTTAGAGGATGAAAAAAAATTAAGAAAATATGTAAAAGAAGCTTTGGCAAGGGGAGGAAGAAGTCTTGTTATTGATGCTAATATTATGAAAATTAATTCTTATTTAGAAGACAAAAACTATACTACTTCTATAGCTCGTGGATTAGACGACCAAATAAAAAGAGAACAATTAAGAAGTAAAGTTTTTATTACAAATGATAATAATCAACATCAATTTAGCAATCCATTAGATTTACAGAAATATATATATGGTTTAATTATAACGCCTAATCTTAATGAGATAGATGAAAAAGTTTTGGCAGATTTAGTTGAAAAAGTTTTAATGCAGGCTAATTTTGCTAATAGTTTATTACAGATTTGGAGAATACATAGAGATAGTAAAATTGAGAAAAGGTTAGAAATAGAAAATGATTAGAGGAGAAAATTTATATGATAAGTTATAAAATGAAACATATTTTAGGTATGGCAAGAGGGATAGTTGTAGTTGATGAAAATTTAGTTGGATTAAAAGAGTTTTTAGAGAATAAGAACATCAAAGTAATTGCTGTTCCAAGAAATATAGAAGATACGGAAATCCGTGATAAATTATTGTTTCATAGAATTTTTATCACGAATAATTCTAAAGATTTTATAAAGGATGCTATTGAAAAACAATATGGAATTATTGCTACAGAATATTTAGATTTTAAAGATTCTGAACACTTATCTAAAATAATTTCTGATGCTATTATTGATTTTGATTTATGGTCTATGAAAGCTGGGTTTATTTTAGAATTAAAATCTGATAACAGCCATAATTTAAAAATTTTAAAAGGATAAAAATTATAATAAATAAGGAGGTAATTTATGAAAAAACTAATTATTTTGACATTTATATTTATTAGTTTATTTATTGTCATTAATACCGATTTGTCGGCAGAAGAAACTATAAAAGTAATAGTAGATGGAAGAGGAAATAATCTTGATGAAGCACTTGAAAATGCTTTTCAAAATGCTGTAAGAAAGGCTACTAAAACTTTAATAATTAGCGAGCAAAAAATTAAGAATAGGACTTTGTATGAAGATAAAATTATTGTTCAGAGCAGGGGCTATATAAAGACTTATGATGAAATTTATAAAAGTATTGATAATAAGGAGATAAGGATTTCAGCAATAGTGTTGTATCGTAAATTAGAATCCACTTTAATACAAGATGATATTGTTTATCCTGAAGTTTTTGAAAAAGGAATAAAATCTCTTGACTGGTCAATGCAAGAACTTGAAGATAATATTGAATTTACAAACACACTTAGAGGAAGTGACAGCACATTTTTTAATAGAGCGTATAATATCAGTATTGTTGGATATGAAACTAAAGTATTTAATGTTAAGAAAATTGATGGTTATTACTTGGTAAAAATTTCATTAAATAAAGGTTTTTGGAATGATTGGGGGGCATCTTTAAAGAGTGTATCGGGTAGTGGTAAAGGAATTAATGGGTTGTTAGTTGGTTGTAAAGAAGTAGATAATATTTATCTTGTGCCATCAGAAGTAGAAGAGCCTCCATCTTTTTTTCTTTTTAATGAACATAACTATGGGGTAACTATTAATAGAAATATAATTAAATTTCATAGTGGTTCAGTTCATAGTGTAGTTGATTTTAATAAATCACTTACAATTTCTTTTGTTACAGGGAACCTTAATTGTTATACGGCAGGTGATTCAGCAGGTTATCACAGCTATACTGTGTTTAGTGATTCTATAACTTTAAAAGTGCCTTTTTATAGATTAAAAATTGAAGATATTAAAAACACTGTTTTAAAACAAGAACTCCCATTTAGTATATCTGTAACAACAAATGAAATACCACTAAGTAATCATCTTACTGTAAAATCAATCCTTAAAAAAGGGCAATCTTTTCCAGAATTGATAGATGATTTTGTGAGAACAGTTGCAATGTTAGTTTTAGTTATGGCTTTAGGTGCTGGGTTATGAGATGAATAGAGAAGGTTATAAATAAAAGTAATATTCCCAGCAGATACCGCCAAATCTGAAATGGTGGAGGTGGCGGGAATCGAACCCGCGTCCGAAAATGCTCAACTGAAAGCATACTACATGCTTATCCTCTGATTTAAAGTCTCGCCGCTCTCAACTCCCTGAGGCAGGATTCTTGAGCAGCCAGCCTGATTAGTCTCGCCCCACACCCTCAGACATAATGTGATGCCAGCCTGTATTTATAACATCCTTTTTCCATCCTACAGACAAAGACAGAAAGGATGCCGGCTGTTAATTAAGCAGCCAGAGCATATTCATAAGTATTTGCACTTATGAGTTTCCATCAGGATTTACGAGGTCAATGGATCCCTCGGCATGCAGCTTTAGTATCACTATTCCCGTCGAGACCAGGTCACCCCCTCTTTAAGAATATGACTCTAAACTAATATTATTATATATTTTATCCAAAAAATAATCAATCACAATCTACCTTCTGCTCCGAAGACATTTACTAGAATCGCAAACTCCTGTTAGCTAAAAATTAAAACCGCACTCATAAATGCATCCTTTTCAGGTCTTTGCTTTTGATTTTTTGAGTTCCAAGCAGTTTACCTTTGTGCCAGAATCGAATCTCTGTCAGTCCTGTTTCTTTATCAGGAATCATTCCCAGTTCAACCTTTTCATAAGGGTCTACACCCGGCACTCTCAGTTCAATTCCGTCAATGGATACTTTCCTGTAAGCATCGGTCGTCCTTTCTTCTCTGATACAAAAAATATCCTTTGTTGACTCATAAGGAGAAGGCACTTTGAAGGGACGAAACAGGGATTTCCCTTCCCTTATCGCTTTTTCAAGTCTTATTACAGGTACTTCTTTGGTAATACTATGAACCTGATGCTCATTGTAGCGTTTTACTTCATGAAACAATACCTCTCTTGCTCCTTCTGTCTTCCCGTATATTCTCTCTGGCACAAGTCCTTACAATCCTATCTTGAAGCCATCTATATGGTCTTTCTATCTTCCCTTTAGTCTGCGGTGATAAAGTATAGCTTACCTGAACACGACATTCTCTCATTATCTTCTTCCACTGTGGGTCTACCTCATCAGTCTTTAAGTAATGCTTACTCCAGATACTGCCTCTTTTCTCAATAAATCTAAATATCGAATTACTGTCTACATAGTATTTAAAAGGAAAACCATGCCTTAACCATACATTCTCAAGGTTATATGTCTCCATGTAGTTTCTTTCTCCATTATGTCTGCATAGAGCAGCATGTAACGACTATAATCATCTAAACTGGTTATTAAATACCATTTTTTCAATATAGGGAGACCAGCGATGATGTGATGAATCATGCTGAATTAACTCTCCTGCATGGTTTGTTATTACCTCATGGTCATGAACTGTCTTTTCTGGTCTTGGTATGTAAAAACCCTTTTTTTCGCCCTGTCTATTATCGTGGGTAACGATACTTCCTGTTTATACTTCTTCCTTAACTGGTCTTGTATAAAGCTATAGTTGTATGACCAAACAGTCATTGCAGGGTCGTCAATCAATCCCTTTTCAATCTTTAGCTCCTTAATAATGTTTTTTCAATCCCATTACCAATCTTCCTGCTGCTCCTCTTACGACTATACTCAATGGTAAAACCATCAGGAGTTTCTCTGTATTTATTAACCAATTCAAAAAACTGGCTACGCTTTAATCCTAATAAATTCATTGCTTGTTCAGACCTAAGTTCTTTCTTTATATACCTATCCAATATCATCTTTACCTGTTCTCCGCTAAGCCGTTTATGTAACTGTTCTCCCATTTTCCCCTCCTCTATGGTTAATGTGATATATATTTACATTATCATAGAGTGAATCTATAGAGTCCGATTTTAACTTTTAAATCCCTTAAAAATAGTCCGGTTTTAATTTTTAACTGACAAAATGTATTTTTTTATTGACACAAATACATATTATATGTTAAAAAATTTCTCCATTATCTATTATCTTTAAAGAGGAGGTAAATTTATGAGTGACAAGGCAGGTGCAGCTCTTTTTACAGGGGTAACTATTTTGGTTCTTGTATATTTCTGGTGGTTATTAATATTCACACATGGCGTTGCCGCACACCACGGATAGACTTAATCTAAAGGGAGGTAAGATATGAAATCTATAATTTCTTTTTTGGTTTTTGTTGTAATATGCGGCTTTGTTTTTTATCTGCTTGATGTAGGATTGATGAAAACACAGGGGCTTCAGTTGGTTCCAGAGCCTGAAAAGAAAGAGGCGAAGGCCTCTCATTAGAGATTTTTTATTGTTTCATTTCAACAACAAGGGTCGCCGTTAAATGGCGGCCCTTATCGCTTTTTATCAACTCCCACTCACTAATTAAATATTCCCATAAAATCTTATGTTAGCTAAGAATTAAAACCGCACTCATAAATGCACCCTTTTTAGGTCTTTGCTTTTGATTTTTTGAGTTCCAAGCAGTTTACCTTTGTGCCAGAATCGAATCTCTGTCAGTCCTGTTTCTTTATCAGGAATCATTCTCAGTTCAACCTTTAGCTCCTTAATAATGTTTTCTTCAATCCCATTATCAATCTTCCTGCTGCTCCTCTTACGACTATACTCAATGCTAAAGTCCTTTCGGTTTTCTCTATACTTTTTCAACCACTCGAAAAACTGCCTCCGTTTTAAGCCAAGTAATTCCATAGCTTGCTCTCTACTAAGCTCGTTATTGTTATACCTATTCAAAATCATTATAGGAGTGCGGTTTTAATTTTTAAATAACATAAACACAATTAACACTTGACATGCCATAATTAAAGATGCAAATATGTAAAAATTATGATTCATGATTTAATTCAATGGACTATTCATTGGGCGCAGACTGATTACGGGACAATTGCCCTTTTTGTAATTGCCTTTGCAGAGTCATCCTTTTTCCCTATTCCCCCTGATGTGCTTCTTATTGCACTTTCAATAATAAGTCCACAGATAGCCTTATTTTATGCGACTGTTTGCACTGTAGGCTCTGTATCAGGTGGTTCCTTTGGCTATCTCATAGGTCTAAAGGGCGGGAGACCGATTTTGGAAAGATTTTTCTCCCATGAGAAGATACAGCTTGTCCATAACTATTTTGAGAAATATGAGGCATGGGCTATTGGAATAGCTGCCTTTACACCGATTCCATATAAAGTTTTTACTATTGCTGCAGGTGTATTTTATATAAATTTTAAAAAGTTTGTTCTCGTATCAATCCTCGGAAGGGGGGGGAGATTTTTTATTGTTGCAGGGCTTATCATGTTATTCGGGGCAGAGATAAAATATTTAATACAAAATTACTTTGAGGTTTTTACCATTGGTTTTGTCCTCCTGCTTTTAGGCGGTTTTATGCTTTTAAAAAAACTCCCAATTCCGGGCTTAAGTAAAGGAACAAAAACTTGATTAGCCACAGACTTAAAGAAAAGATAAGTTAGGCTGAAAGCAGAAGAAAAACAGGCTGAAGTAAACCTTAAGCCTTTTTTTAGTGAAAGTCTGTGGCAAAAAGAGAGATATATGATATATGCAGTAGTAATGGCAGGGGGGAGCGGGACAAGATTCTGGCCCCTCAGCAAATCAAAGACCCCAAAGCAATTGCTTAACCTCACAGGTGACAGAACCCTCATCCAGAAGACAATCCACAGAATCAAGCCGATTATAAAACTCAAGAATATTTTTATTGTTACTGCCAATTCCCAGGTAAAAAAGATAAAAGAACAGCTTACAGAAATTCATCCTCAAAATATAATTGATGAACCGTTTGGAAAAAATACTGCCCCGTGTATAGGGCTTGCAGCCATTCATATAAAGAAAAGAGACCCTAAAGGAGTTATGGTGGTCATGCCTGCAGACCACCTCATAAAGAATGAGGAAAAATTCAGGGATATAATCTCATTGGGGGCTCGGGTAGCTTCTGAAAAGGATTATCTAATCACAATTGGTATTAAACCCTCTTATCCTGAAACAGGCTATGGTTATATACATGCCGGAGAGGAGTTTGCAAAGAGCGGCAAGGCAAAGATATTTCGGGTTAATAGATTTGTGGAGAAACCTGATATAAGGAGGGCAAGGAGATTTGTTAATAGCGGCGATTACTTCTGGAATGGCGGGATTTTTATCTGGAAGGTTGAAGCAATATTAGAGATGATAAAAAGATTTCTGCCTGATTTATATGGCGGTCTGGCGGAGATTGAAAAAGTTCTGGGGACGGAGAGAGAAAAGAAGGTAATAAAAAATGTTTATTCAAGAGTAGAAAGTATATCCATTGACTACGGTATAATGGAAAGGGCTAAGAATACAGCAGTAATTCCATGTGATATAGAATGGAATGATGTGGGGACATGGATGGCACTATATGATATTTTAGAAAAAGACAAGTTTAATAATGCCGTTGTCGGAAAGCATGTGGGTATTGATACAGATGGTTGCGTCATACACAGCCCTAAGAAAATAGTTGCCACTATCGGGATAAAGGATATTGTGATTGTTGCTACGAGGAACGCAGTTCTCGTCTGTCCAAAGGGAAAGGCACAGGATGTAAAAAAAATAGTGGAACTATTAAAGAGTAAAGGATTGAAAGAGTATCTTTAAATTACACCTTTGAGGAGACTATTTTATTACCCTTTTCCAATTCTTTGCCTTCTGCCTTAACAGAATGATTATTACTCCAATCAAAACCCATGTAAATATGAGCCCCAATTTTCTTAATTTTATATCCTGTATCATGCCTTTTATGGTCTCACTTACATTTTTTGAAATGGAGACTACCTCTGATGTGCGTCTTTTAATTTCATCTATTGAAAGGGTATGGCTTACCGAATACGCCTCCAAAAGTTTTGTCTTTGCGTTATCCATATCGTCCTCTAAATGCCCTATTGCAAAACTATTCCCGCCCTTTTCCTTCATAAGTGCAATATCGTTATTACCGTCTTTAAGTAAAGTTTCTGCCTCTATTAGGACTGCTTTAATATCAACACCCGTTTTAAAGGCAGGTGATTCAGGATAATGACAGCCGCCACAATCAAGCACACCTTTCCCTGAAAACTTCTCTAAAGTTGGACGCTGTATATCGTGATTCCCATGACAGTTGATACATCGGGGCATACCCTCTTTTTTTATCAATTGATGAGAGCTCTTTTTAAAATATTCGGATATGACAGAATGACAGTTGCTGCATACCTCCACTATGTCGGTTACACCCGGCGGGACAGCACCGTGTGTCCCGTGACAATCCACGCATGTCGGAACTCTTAAATTTTTATTTTCAAGCAGCATCTTTCCATGATGACTTTTTCTGTATAACTCATACTGATCTGTCGGTATATTATAAGGCTTCATCATCTCTTTATTTGAATGGCATTTACCGCAGGTCAGGGGGACATTGAATCTGTATATCGGAGAGCGCGGGTCATTCTTTGATAAGATATTATGGTTTCCGTGACAGGAGGCGCATGTTGCAACCGACTCATCACCTTTCTCAAAGAGACGCATACCGTGGATACTCGTTTTATAAAGATTAAACTGGTCTGTCTTGAGGTTGTATTTCCTCATCATTGTTACATCTGAGTGGCACCTGCTGCAGATTTTCGGGATATCCTTTGGCTTCGGGATACCGATAAATCCAGCCTTCTCATCCATTGCATTACCGGAGTCATTTGGATCTCCGCCGTGGCAATCATTACAAAAAACACCTGCCTTCTTGTGAACACTCTCCTGCCAGTTTGTTACAGCATCCTTTAGGGTATCTTCAAGGTTCTGGTGGCATTCAACACAGACATTTATTTTTTCACCTTCTGTCTGGGCATAAATATTGGCGGGGATATATAATAGTATAGCTATAAAAATAAGAAAGATAATATTTCTCATTTCTGAGCTATATTATCAAACATACCAAATGATTTCAAACGGAAAACTCGTTACAAACAGAAAAAACCAGGTATTATTTATCTCAGATTATGTTTGAATTTTACAAAGCCATTTAAATGTAATGCATTACATACTTAGGCATACACAACAGAATTACTATTAACAGAAACTTAAAAACAGGACATTTCTACTTTGGCTTGACAATACTAAATAATTCCTCTTGACAAAAATTAATCAGGTGCTATATTTATAGCAACTTATATATATCTTTAAACTGACTAAATCAGCCAATTGGGGAAGGATTTTTAAGAACAAAGGAGGTGATAGATAAAATTATGGCAACTAAAAAAAAGACAACAAAAAAGACAGCAAAAAAATCTAAAAAGAGGTGTTAATAAAAAAATATTAAAAATTATTGATATAATTAAAAACAACCAAGCAGGAGTCAGAATTTAGAATAAAGAAAAATCTTTCCCTATATCAGCATTCTAAACTCTGACTCCTCATTTTATCTTTAGTATCTGTCCATGGTTTATAACCAGGAATTATCTCGCCAAGCCTGTTAATCAATTCAGGGGTATTTATTTCGATTGCCAGTCTGTATAGCTCCTCAACCTTTTCGCCTATATCTTTATCAAGACAGAAAATCTGTTTGAATTGACACCATAGGTTTTTTATTATATTCTCAAAATATGCATACCCCTCTTGATGCCTATGAATATGAGAGTAAAAGGCTTGCTCCATATGCAATGTACAGCAGGGATACGAAGGGCAGAAGGCATTCCGAGCCTGAACATCCATACCGCACAGCATTTCAGAGGGATAGGGACAGGATAATACACTGTTCAGCCTTCAGGCGTCTTGAATATAAGACTCAGGTATTTGTATATCATGAGGGGGATTATTACAGGACAAGGCTTACCCATACACTTGAGGTTGCCCAGATTTCAAGGTCTGCAGCAAGGGCGCTTGGCTTGAATGAAGACCTCTCGGAGGCAATCTCACTTGCACATGACCTCGGACATTCCCCATTTGGACACTCAGGCGAAAAGATTCTGGATGAACTGATGGAGGGATATGGTGGATTTGAGCATAATAAACAATCGCTAAGGATAGTTGACCATATAGAAAACAGGTATCCTGAATTCAGAGGGTTAAACCTGACCTATGAGGTGAGAGAGGGGATAGCCAAACATAAGACAGAGTATGATGACCCTGCCTTTGAAGAATTTGGCGCATCATCTCCTACACTGGAGGCTCAGATTGTTGACTATTCAGATGCCATTGCTTATAACAGCCACGATTTAGATGACGGTGTAACATCCGAGATGATAGACATGGAGAGTTTAGAGGAGGTGAAAATCTGGGAGGAAAACTATCGGAGGATAAAACAGGAGTTTAATAATATAAGTTCAAACATACTTAAGTATCAGGTTGTGAGGGCAATTATAAACCAGCAGGTGACTGACCTTGTTGAGCAGACAAAGGAGAATATTAAGAAGTGCGGCATCAGATCAATTGCTGATGTTAAAAATTTTTCTGAGAGGATTGTATCTTTTAGCAAGGATATGAAACTGAGAGATAGAGAGTTGAAGGATTTTTTAAAGAAGAATATGTATAATCATTACAGGGTGAAAAGGATGGAGGATAAGGCAGGAAGGTTTATAAAGGAATTGTTTGATGCGTATTTAGGGAAGGTGGAACTCCTGCCGCCAAATGTCCAGAAGGACTTAAAGATTGAAAAAAAAGAGAGGCTAATCTGCGACTACATTGCAGGCATGACAGACAGGTTTGCCATTCAGGAATATAAAAAACTATTTGATCCGTATGAACGAGTTTAGGAGTTAATGAGTTTAAGAGTTAAAGAATTAACTCCTCAACTCCACAACTCCATAACTCAAAAACTTTATTGGGGGAGGTAAAAATGGATGAAATGACAGTTAAAGAAGTGCTGGCGTTTGCAAAGATATTGGAAGAAAACTCCAATAAATTTTATTCTGATGCGGCAAAGAGGGCAAAGCTGCAAAATGCAAAAAAGTTTCTTGATGAACTGGCAAGGGAGGAGCTTGGGCATAAGGAGCTCATTTCAAATTTAGAAAAGAAGATAGATGCCGGAGGAGATATTCCTAAGATAACAAAAAAGATAAAAAGCCTGAATATTTCTGATTTTGCAGCCAGGCGCGGATTGGCAGATGATGCAGATTTTATTGATATATTAGCTGTGGCTATGGACAAGGAAAAAGAGGCTGTGAAGGTATATTCTACCTTTTCTGGTTCATTGGAGGATGGGAAGGTGAAGGACTTGTTTGATTTTCTAATCAACGAAGAAAAGAGGCACCTGAGAAGATTTGAAGATGATTATGATGACTACACAGATGAGATGTCCCATAAAAAAGTTTCCGAGCTGATTAAGAAGATAACGGGTAAGTGAGTGTAAATAAAGTTATAAAAAATTGTAACACGAATTCCACGAATATACGAATGGCACAAATAAAAACTAAATTAAGCTGTTTTATTAATTCGTGTAATTTGTTCATTCGTGTTGTTCATGTTCATGTTTTTGCTTTTATCTTCTACCTCTTGATCCTTTCTCCTCAAGTTACCCCCCTAAACAGCATTACTCCTGCCGGAGAGGTAGAAATAGGAAAAGAGGCTGACAAGGATATCATCAGAGTCTATGGATATTTTAATGATAAAGTCCTTCAGGGGTATATAAATGAAATTGGGCAAAAGCTGATAAAATCAATAAAAGACCCCATATTTGAATATCACTTTAAGGTTGTGGACAGTCCAGAAGTAAATGCCTTTGCATTACCCGGTGGATATATATATATCACGAGGGGGATGATGGCATATATAAATAGTGAGGCTGAACTTGCGGTAATCCTTGGGCATGAGATAGGGCATGTAACATCTCATCATGCCGTCAGCCAGATGAATAAGAGCATTGCCAGCGCCCTCCTCACAATAGCAGGCTTAATCGCAAGTCAAGAGATAAGGAAAGAGGCCGGTGCATGGGTTACAATAACGACCCAACTATCTCAGCATATATTGAGTGGATATGGGAGGGAGGCTGAGATGCAGTCAGATGAGCTTGGGATTATATATGCACATTCCTCAGGTTATGACCCACGAGTTACAAAGGATTTCTTCAGGAAGCTCAAAGCCCGTGAGAGGTTTGCTGGCACAGGCTATCACGGTTTTCTTGCCACGCATCCTGATACTATAGAAAGGATTATCTCTTCTGAGGACAAGGCAAATATAATTGCTGCGAGGGGGGGTAATCTTGAAAGATTGGAGGATAAATTTAAGGCAAAGATAGAAGGACTGCCTTATGGTGGAGACTCAAATAATAGATTGGCAAAGCCTGACAGGTATATCCATATTTATACCATAAAGAATGGTGACACATTCAGGGCTATTTCAAAAGATATAGCAGGAGATGAGAGAGTTGCTTTTGAGGTTGCCTTGATAAACGGTAAAAATGTGGATGATAAACTGACAGAAGGGGAGAAGATAAAAGTAATAATGAAGAAACCCTAAATGAATAAAAAAACTCTTGGTCTTATCTTGATAATATCAGGCGGACTTGTCTGGCCTGTTGGATTCTGGTTAAAGCTTAAACCTTTTCCATATATACTGGTGCCCCATATAATTTTGATTGTTCCAGGAGTGATTTTAAGGGGGAGTCATCTTATTGAATTAATTAAGAAGAAAAGGGGGAAATAAAATGCCTACGGTTTTTGAGTTATGGAAATTAAATTAATTATTTTTGATTTGGATGGAACACTTATTGACTCCAAAGTTGATATTGCCAACGGAGTTAATTTTACCTTGAGGGAGCTTAATCTGAAAGAGGTGCCAGACGAACTTATTTATACTTATGTGGGAAATGGGGTGGAGCCTCTTATAAGAAGGGCAGTGGAGTCGGCAGGGGGGAATGGAATTGGTAATGCCCTTGATATATTCAGGGCATACTATCTGGAGCACCTTTTGGATAACACAGTCCTCTATCCAAATGTGATTGGTGTCATTAAAAAGTTATCAGGAATAAAAAAGGCTGTGGTTTCAAATAAGTCTGAGAGATTTGTAAAAAAGATATTGTCAGGGCTTGATATTGCCAAATATTTTGAAATAGCCCTCGGCGGTGACAGCCTCAAAAATAAAAAACCACATCCTGACACAATAAATCTGGTTATGGAAAGGGTGGGGATTAGCCCGAAAAAAACGCTCATAGTTGGAGATAGTGCGGTAGATATAGAATGCGGGAAAAGGGCGGGGACATACACCTGCGGTGTTACTTATGGATATAGGGATAAAAAAGAGTTAATTGAGGCAGGTGCCGATTGGATTATTGATGATATAGGCAAATTGATAAATATAATTATGGACGCAGATGGACGCAGATAAATTAGAGAGCAAGCAACAAAGATATAAAGGTAAATCTATCCTTGTCTCTTGCTTCTTGCTTTTTGCCTTTTACTTCTTGCTTCTTGCCTCCTGTCAGGATAGGTTTTTCAAAAAACCAGAGATTACCCTACAAAAGATCGAGATTTCATCTATAACTCTTAAAGAGATTGGTGTAAACTTAACTGCCGATATCTCTAATCCAAACCTGATAGATGTTGAGATAGAGAAATTTTTATATAAAATTACAATTGAAGGGAATGAGATGGTCAGCGGTGAGCTAAAGGAAAAGGTAAAAATAAAATCTAATGAAAGCGCTCCATTTATTGTTTCTGCAAAAATTGATATAGGCAGTCCCGACCTCTGGAATACAGCCCTTAAAGCATTAAACGGCAATAAAGTTAATTATAAGATTGAAGGAGCAATATTGCTGAACACCTCTGTTGGTAAAAAGAATATTAATATTGATAATACAGGCGAATATATGTTAGAAAAATAAGGTTTAGATTTTAAAATCAACTTATTAAAGGAGGCATTTATGAATGAGACAAAGGTTGTGCTAAGTGAAAGGGATTTGCCAAAGAAGTGGTATAACATCCTTCCAGATATGCCGTCTGCACCGCCGCCTCCAATCCATCCCGGGACTAAAAAACCTCTCGGACCTGAAGATTTATCACCTATATTTCCTATGAATCTTATTGAGCAGGAGATGAGTCCAAAAAATTGGATAACTATACCAGAAGATATCTTAAATATATATGCACTCTGGAGACCTACGCCTCTATACAGGGCACACAGGCTTGAAAAGGCACTTAATACACCTGCAAAAATTTATTACAAGTATGAAGGTGTGAGCCCTGCCGGAAGCCATAAGCCAAACACTTCTGTAGCACAGGCGTATTACAACAAGGTTGCAGGGACAAAGAGAATTGCAACAGAGACAGGTGCGGGTCAGTGGGGGAGTGCCATCAGTATGGCATGTAAGATGTTTGACCTTCAATGCACTGTTTACATGGTGAGGGTAAGCTATAATCAGAAACCTTATAGAAGGTCAATGATGGAGACATGGGGAGCAGAGGTTCACAGCAGTCCGAGCAGGATTACACAGGCAGGCAAAAAGATTCTTGAGGTAAATCCAGATTCTCCGGGAAGCCTTGGCATGGCAATCAGCGAGGCAGTGGAGGATGCTGCTACACATGATGATACAAAATATTCCCTTGGAAGTGTTCTTAATCATGTATTACTCCATCAGACTGTTATCGGACTTGAATTAAAGAAGCAATTTGAAAAACTTGGCGAGAAGCCTGATATTCTGATTGCGTGTTGTGGCGGTGGGAGTAATTTTGGAGGTTTTACATTTCCGTTTATAAAGGATAAATTGAATGGCGAAAACATAAGATTCATTGCTGTAGAGCCTGCTGCATGTCCCACCCTGACAAAAGGCGAGTATAAATACGATTTCGGTGATACAGCCCAGTTAACACCATTGGTAAAAATGTATACACTTGGGCATGACTTTGTTCCGCCTGGAATACATGCCGGGGGACTCCGCTATCACGGTGATTCACCCCTTGTAAGCCAGTTACTACATGAAGGGGTTATAGAGGCAGTTGCATATAAGCAGAATCCGGTATTCGGTGCAGCGGTTCTATTTTCAAAAAGTGAAGGGATAATACCAGCACCGGAATCGGCACATGCTATAAAGGCTGCTGTTGATGAGGCGATAAAGTGCAGAGAGTCAAAGGAACAGAAGGTCATTGCATTTAACCTGAGCGGTCACGGAAATTTTGATATGTCTGCCTATGACAGCTACTTATCAGAAAAGCTTGAAGACTTTGAAATGCCTGAAGAGGAGATAAAGAGGGCATTGGCGAGACTGCCAAAGGTTGAATGACAGATGGTTAAAGTAAAGATATGCGGTATAACAAATTTAGAAGATGCCCTTTATGCGGCTGATTGTGGGGCTGATGCGATTGGATTTATATTTTACCCGAAGAGTCCCCGCTTTATTGAAAAAACAAAAGCCAAAGAGATAATCTCAAAACTTCCACCTTTTATTACAACTGTTGGGGTTTTCGTAAATGAGAGTATAGAGAATATTGTTAATACTATTCATGAATGTAATATTAATATCGTTCAGCTTCACGGAGATGAGACACCTGACTACTGTAGCAAACTGCCTGTGAAGACAATAAAAGCAATAAGGGTTAAGAATGAAGATTCTCTAAAACAGATAGCAGAATATAAAATTAGCACATTGCTTTTAGATGCTTATTCTGAAGATAGCTTTGGTGGAGCTGGAAAGATATTTGACTGGGACTTGGCAATAAAGGCAAAGGGGTATGGAAGAATTATATTGTCCGGAGGTTTGACACTTGATAATGTAAGAGAGGCAATAGAAAAGGTCAAACCATACGGAGTAGATGTGAGTAGTGGAGTTGAAGAGAGGGAAGGGAAGAAGGATAAAATAAAGGTTAGAGAGTTTATAAAAAGGGTTAGGAGTTCAGAGTCATGAGAAATTCGTTGCCTGATAAAAAAGGACATTTTGGGATTTTTGGCGGGAAATATGTTATTGAGACTTTAATGCCTGCACTCAATGAACTGGAGAATGCCTACCATGAAGCGAAAAGGGACAGGGGGTTTCACAGGGAACTTCATAAATATTTAAGTGAATATGCAGGGAGGCCTACACCCCTATATTTTGCAAAGAGACTGACGGAGGAATTGGGCGGGGCGAGGATATATCTAAAAAGGGAAGACCTCTGCCATACAGGTGCCCATAAAATCAATAATACACTTGGACAACTCCTTCTTTCTAAAAGAATGGGGAAAAAGAGGGTTATTGCTGAGACAGGCGCAGGCCAGCATGGTGTGGCAACTGCAACTGCGGCAGCCCTCTTTGGAATAGAGTGTGAGATATTCATGGGCGAAGAAGATATTGAGAGACAGTCGCTGAATGTCTTCAGGATGAAGCTCCTCGGTGCAAAGGTGACACCTGTCTCATCAGGGACAAAGACATTAAAGGATGCAATGAATGAAGCATTAAGAAACTGGATTACAACAGTAAGAGATACACACTATGTTGTCGGCTCTACAGCAGGGCCGCATCCCTATCCAATGATAGTAAGGGATTTTCAGTCTGTAATAGGACATGAAACAAAACTACAGATATTGGCAAGAGAGGGAAAACTGCCCGATTATCTTATTGCCTGTGTTGGAGGCGGGAGTAATGCTATGGGTCTCTTCCATTCATTTTATAATGACAAAAAAGTGAAATTTATAGGTGTAGAGGCGTCAGGATATGGGCTCAATACAGGGTATCATGGTGCGTCACTGGCAAAGGGTAAAGTAGGTGTCTTGCATGGAAGCAAAAGCTATGTATTACAGGATGATGATGGGCAGATAAAACCTGCACACTCCATCTCAGCAGGGCTTGACTACCCTGGTGTTGGGCCAGAGCACAGTTATTATAAAAAGACAGGCCGCGCTAAATATGTATCAGCCACTGATAAAGAGGCTCTAAAGGCATTTGAACTCCTTTCTAAAACTGAAGGTATAATACCCGCATTAGAAAGCGCCCATGCCATCGCATATACCTCCAAGTTTGCGAAGAAACTCAAAAAGAATGAAATAATAGTAGTATGTCTCTCAGGCAGAGGGGATAAGGATGTGAATCAAGTGGCAAAAATGATGGGAGTGGAACTCTGACAAAGCAGCTATTTCCTATCTATATTATGTATAGATGCCTTCAATCTTTCAATTACCTTTTCTTTCCCCAAAACTAATATTACTTCAAAAATCCCTGGGCTTACAGTTTTACCTGTAAGTGCGAGGCGGACAGGCTGGGCAATATTGCCTAATTTAATATTAAACTCCTCTACAAGTTTATTAAATATGCCCTCTATTGGGGTATGAGAGAAGTCCTCAATCTTTTCTATCATGTCTATCAGTTTTTCTAAAACAGGTTTAGTGGATGAAGTAAAGAATTTCTCTTTTGCCTTTTCATCATATTTTATATCATTTATAAAATAAAACTCCATTCCCTTTGCCATCTCAATAAGGGTCTTACTCCTCTCTTGCAATAAAGGTATAGCCTTCGCAATCTCTTCGTCTGTAACAGAGGAATTGTCTGCTATGAGTTTCTCCGTTAGTAAATGGGGTCTTAAATCCTTTGCGAGTCTTAGAGGATTTTCTGTTTTTATATAATGGCTGTTTACCCAGAGGAGTTTTTCAGGATTGAAGACAGCCGCAGATTTATTTATATTTTCAAAGGAAAAATATTTTATAAGCTCATTAATGCTGAATATCTCCTGGTCGCCATGAGACCAGCCGAGTCTGACCAGATAATTAACCATTGCCTCAGGCAGATAACCCATATCTCTGTAAGCAAGAATGGATGTAGCTCCGTGCCTCTTGCTCAAACGGGCTTTATCGGAGCCGAGTATCATTGAGAGATGGGCAAACTGCGGTATTGGATAACCAAGTCCTTTATAGAGCTGAATCTGTCTTGGGGTGTTTGCAAGATGGTCATCCCCCCTTATTACATGGGTGATGTTCATAGTTGCGTCATCAATAACTACACAAAAATTATATGTAGGGGTCTTATCAGAGCGGAGTATTATCAAGTCATCCAGTTCAGAATTATCAAATACTACCTCACCTCTTAATATGTCATTAAAAATAGTTTTTCCATCATGAGGGGTCTTAAACCTTACTACATAAGGTTTATCAGGAGGAGGATTTTTTAGCTCCCTGCATCTGCCGTCATATTTTGGTTTCTCCCCTTTTGATAAAGCGACCTTCCGTCTTTCTTCAAGTTCTTCAGGTGTGCAATAACACCTGTAAGCCTTACCATGTTTTAGAAGCCTCTCCACATGCTCTAAGTAAATCGTTTGTCTCTCAGTCTGTCTGTATGGACCCTCATCCCAGTCAAACCCTACCCACTTCATCCCCTCAATAATCTGTTCAATAGATTCTTCTGTAGAGCGTTCCTTGTCAGTATCTTCAATCCTTAATATAAACTTCCCGCTATTGTGTCGGGCAAAGAGATAGTTGAAAAGAGCAGTCCTCACACCGCCGACATGCAAATACCCCGTTGGACTCGGTGCAAATCTTACTCTAATGTCATTCATAAATTTCATCCTCTCCAAAGAAATCCCATATACTCTTCAATCTTACCAGAAAGAGTCGCCTTTTCACACCATTCAATTAGTGTATTTCTGTCTCCAACATATTGATAGTATGGAACGCCGTAGCCGCAGCTTGTCTTAACTTTCTCAATCCTCAGGAGTATCAATTGTCTGTGGTATTTAGATACTATTTCGCCCATCTTTTCCTTAAGTCCCTTACCAGTTTGACTATCAAGTGATATTGCTTCGCCATTGCCATAAAGGCGGAGAACCATAGGGCTTTTATCAAAACTCATAAACATCATTGTCAGTTTCCCATTCTGTTGTAAATGAGTTGCTGTCTCATTCCCGCTTCCCGGATAATCTGCATAGACAACAGTTTTATTATCCAGAATTTTTAAAGTATCATACCCCTTTGGAGAAAGGTTAACATATTCTCCCTTAAGATTATCAGGTGCAGATGCAACAAAGAAAATTTTTTGAGTTTTGATGAAATTTATAAGTTCATCATTTAATTCAGGATATATCTTAGCCATTTATTATACTGTCCTTTTTGGATAAGACTTCCCTTCAAGGTGAGATATGTATTCTTCTGCATATACAGCGGCAATGGCACCGTCTCCTACTGCCGTTGCCACCTGTCTTAACGGCGTATTGCGGCAATCCCCGGCAGCAAAGATACCTTTTATTGATGTCTCCATCCTGTCATTCGTGATTATAAAACCGCCTTTATCCTTTTCTGTATTGATAAACTCTGTATTCGGTATAATACCCACAAATATGAAAATACCCTCTGCCTTGACCTCTCTCTTTTCATTACTCTGAATATTCTTCACAGAGACCTTTTCTACCCCGCTTGCCCCTCCTATAATCTCATCAACTGCTGAATTCCATAAAAATTCTAACTTTGGATTTGAAAGGAGTTTCTCCTGCATAATCTTCTCCGCCCTGAGCCTGTCCCTCCTATGCACAAGATAAATCTTGTTTGCTATTTTTGAAAGGTATTGTGCCTCTTTTACTGCTGTATCTCCACCTCCGACAACAACAATATCTTTGCCATTATAAAATGGACCATCGCATGTGGCACAGTAGGATACCCCTCTTCCTGTCAATTCATCTTCCCCTTTTACCCCGAGCTTTTTCGGCTGGGCGCCTGAGGCAATAATTACTGCCTTTGTCTCAAGATTTTTAGAGTCTGTCTTTACAACCTTTATATCGCCTTTATCAATAATCTCCTCTACTGCACCAAATTCAATTTTTAAGCCGAAATCCTTTGCATGGCTTTCAAATTTACTCATGAGTTCTGAGCCGCTTATGCTTCTATATCCAGGATAGTTTTCAATAACATCACTTAGTGCTATCTGCCCCCCTACGCCCAGCTTCTCAATCATAATCACATTCAGTTTTGCCCTGAGTGCATAGATTGCAGCAGAAAGCCCCGCAGACCCACCACCGATAATAACTAAATCATACATAATTAACCTCCATTCTAAACCGATATGATGTAGATTTTACTGCGTGGCTTTGCCATCAGGCAATACAGCCCTGTCATTTTATTGATTATATTGCATCTTATTTCAACTCTCAACGATTTTATAAGGTTTCCCCTTGACTATCGCACCTTCAATTTCTATAATCTATCATAATGTTGAATAAACTTAAAAGAGAATGTTATGCCTCATGAAAATCACCCTCGACCACAACTGCATCATCCACCTCGAAAACGACACAGACGTGGGTAAGGCAGTTCGAGCCATCGTTACGAGCATTGCAAACGAATGTTTTGTCGTGAATATAGGTGCTTCTGAAATGCGCAAAAAAGGGGTGCGGCCAGACCGATATGAGAAATTCGAAGAATTGCTGGGCCAGGTAGGCATTTCACACCTTCCAAGACTCAACCCCATGGTGATCTTAGATGTGACATTTTTCGATCGATGCGTTTTTGGAGATGACAGCACAATTAAGCTTGCTGGCAAAATCGAAGACGCGTTGTTCGGGGAGTCAGAGAGAATCGATATCGCCACCGTCGGACTGGATTCTCCGGAGGGATGCCAATGGCTGAATAGGCTTTGTGATGTCCACGGCATGTGGTGCCACATTCAAAATGGAAATGATGTCTTCCTCACCACCGACAACAATTTTAGTAAAGAAACCAAACTGCCCAAGCTCTTAGCATTGGGCGCCGGGCGAATCTGTCAACCACACGAGCTTTGAGATGAGGCATAACAACACGTTACAAAGGACGCGCATCAGCGGTCGTCATGTATTCCGCCACCGTCCTTGGCGCGCCTTTGAACGTGGACGTTATGTCAAAAAATATACTATAGCCATTACTATTTGTGTTATCATAATTTTAAAGAAACCGCCGAGTGAGGTGAAAAGTTGAAAACAAAACTAAAAATGATTTACTGGGAAGGTGAAAAATTCTGGGTAGGAAAACTTGTTGAACATCCTGAAATAATGACACAAGGTGAGACACTGCAAGAACTTGAGGAAAATATGAAAGACGCATACATGCTTATGACAATGGAGGATGTCCCCGAAAAGCATAAAGTCAAAGAACTCTCCCTTGCTGTATGAAAAGAAAAGACTTGCTAAAAAAGTTAAATGATTCCGGGTGCATTCTTATTAGACATGGAAGCCGTCATGATTTATACAAAAACCCTGCAACTGGCAAAAAGCAACCCGTCCCAAGGCATAATGAAATAGATGAAAACCTTGACATAGTCTCAAATGTTTGCCTGAAGTGAGTGACTACGATGCACTTTGCCAAATAGAGTTAATCAGCCGACGCAAAAACCATGCGGCTGACAAGCAACGTCCCGTAAGGAGGAGTGATGAAAACACTTTTACATATTTTTGTTATTTCCTTTATTTTTCTAAGTTTATTTGCCTGTGCGACTAGTACGCTTGTGTTAATTCCTCCTAACAAAGACGGCCCTATAGAGGGGTTGGTTCAGCGTTCTGTAGGCGAAGCAAACGTTAAAATTATCATGCCAACAGGCGAAAATATAACAGGAACAATGATTTGGATCAAGCCGGGCCAGGGCCCTACTGTTGGTTTAGCCACCGTTGGCGGGCAGACTGTTACTGCAATGGGTGGAAACGTTGACGGTAACGCAATGTACGTTGGTACCTTGATAGGCGACAAGGGTACCAAAATGCAAATGGAACTGCTTTGCAATGCCTTTACGGTTAAATGCACGGGCGTTGCGATTGCCAATGACGGAAAAACTTATAATGTGGTGTTGAAATAGTACCGGACAAGGCAACGATTTTTCCAATAAATTGCATCAATATGAATCGCCTAACAAATCACTCCAGCGGACGGCGAAAAAGACCGCCGCCGCTTAGCTTTGCGTAATCCTACTGGCTGCTAATCAATTCAAATATTCCTCTCCTTATCATCATTACAGCGATTGCTGCGAGGAAGATGCTCATAACCTTTGCAGATGCCTTTGCACCATTTTCTCCCAGCATATTTACTATAGTGTTTGATCTGATAAATGTTATCCAGACTATAAAAAGATTGATGATAATGGAAAATAGTGTAGGCAAGTAGCCGTATGTATCTACCAGAATAATTATTGTTGTAAGGACACCGGGACCCACAATCAACGGCATTCCAAGAGGGACTACACCTATTGATGAACCCTCAAACATCCTCCTCTTTTCCGGGAAGAGAAGGTCGTTGATTGCCAATACGAGAAGGACAATGCCTCCTGCGATTTTAAAGTCTGAGACAGTTATGCCGAGGGCTCCGAAGATAAATTTTCCTATTGCAAGAAAGCAGATGCTTACAATAAATGCAGTTATTACAGACTGCCTGACTATTATCTTTTTTTCATCAGCCGCCAGCCCTTCGGTCATGGATAGAAATATGGGAAGTATAGCTATTACATCTATGGCTACAAATATTGGTATTAGTGCAAGGAAAAAATTGTGCAGTTCTCTTAGCTCAAAAAGCGGCATAGTTATTTCCTAACCAAAAATATAAATAAAATTGATGCCATTATTGATAATATTGCACCAAATGAAAAGGCAATCTCATGGCCAAAGCCCTGCCAGATAAATCCCATCAGGATACTTGCAGGCAGTAGTGCTATGCCAACCGCAAAGTGATACAGCCCGTATGCCCTTCCCCTCTCTTCTGGTGAAACCATATCCGAAACCAACGCCCTCTCTGCACCTTCCGTAAGTCCAAAGTAGATGCCGTATAGTGCAAATAAAAGCCATGCGTGATAGGCTTCTGTTGCAAAGGCAAATGCAAAATATATGATGCTGTATACGAACCAGCCTGAAATTATAACATATCTCCTGTCAATCCTATCTGATAAAGCGCCACCCGGCATTGAACTTAACATTTTA
>DNJG01000164.1 GCA_003489165.1 Nitrospinota bacterium
CTCTGGAAAGACAACGACACTTTACTCAGCCTTAAACCGTATAAATTCTGCTAAAAGAAATATTATAACCGTGGAAGATCCTGTTGAATATCAGTTAAAGGGGATAGGGCAGTTGAATGTGAATCCGAAGATTGGGCTGACATTTGCAAATGGGCTCCGTTCTATCTTAAGACAGGATCCGGATATTATCATGGTTGGAGAAATCAGGGATATGGAGACTGCAGAGATTGCCATCCATGCCTCATTGACAGGACATCTTGTCATCTCAACTCTTCATACTAATGATGCCCCAACTGCTATTACAAGGCTTGTTGATATGGGGATTGAGAGATTTCTTGTCGCATCATCCCTTTCTGCTGTAGTAGCGCAGAGGCTTGTCCGTGTTTTGTGCCAATATTGCAAGGAGGAGTATATTCCTCAAACAGATGAGATATCTGCCTTTAAACAATATAGTGTGCAAAAATTGTGGAAACCTGTCGGATGTGAAAGATGTTTTAAGAGTGGTTATCATGGCAGAACGGGGATATTTGAGTTTCTTATTGTAGATCAGGATATGCATTCTGTTATCTTAAAAAATCCGGATTCATCAAGCCTTAAGGGATATGCCATCTCAAAGGGAATGAAAACACTTAAGAACGATGGTCTTGAAAAGGCAGCCGCAGGGATTACGAGCCTTGAGGAGATTATCAGGGTAACACAGATTAATTAAAGTGTCAGTGTCAGTGATTAGTGTCCAGTAGTTTTTATTTGCTAACACTGTCATTAACACTAACACTTATATTCGTATGACAACATTCAGATATAAGGCATATAACGGAAGCGGTATTGAGGTTGACGGCAATCTAAGTGCCGATAGTATCAGGGATGCAATTCAAAGATTAAAGAAGGATGGGCTTTATCCGAGAGAGGTATCTGAAATTGGGATTAATGGGTATATCCGCAAAGGTATATCCATTCAAGAGCTTGCTCTTACAACAAGACAGTTAGCCACACTCCTAACGGCAGGTTCAACTCTTTCCGATGCCATTAATGTATTGGCGGATGGGGAAAAGAATGTCAGACTTAAGTCAATCCTTTTTGGCATCAAGAATAAGGTTGCAGAGGGTATCTCCCTTTCAAATGCCCTCAGTGATTATCCGAGAATATTTTCGGAAATCTACAGGGGGATGGTTGCGGCAGGGGAGGCAAGCGGCTCTCTTGATAAGGTGATGCTGCGGCTTTCAGAATATCTTGAGGGTAGGGCAAAGATTATAAGGGACAGCCGTTCTGCCCTTATATATCCATTTTTTATGACATTAGTTGGTATTTGTGTCCTCTCTTTTTTATTTATATTTGTCATACCAAAGATAACGAGGATATTTGAAGATACAAAAAGCACTCTCCCCTGGATTACACTCATACTTATCTGGGTTACAAATTTTATCAGATACTACTGGTTTGTAGTAATTATTGGCATGATTGTTCTTGGTTGGGGGGCAAGATTATATATCAGAATACCATCTGGTAAAGAGACAATAGATAGACTGTCCCTAAAAATACCATGGCTTGGCAAAATTGTCAGCCAATTTTATATCACTAATCTGACGAGGACACTCGGAAGCCTTTTGAAAGAAGGGGTGCCAATGCTAAAGGCATTAGAGATGACAAAAGGAATTTTAAACCATGCAGTTTTCAATAAGGTAATAGATAATGCCATTCAGGATGTCATAGGAGGTGCCTCTCTTTCTATGAGTATGAAGAAGGCGGGCAGTATTCCCCCAGTAGTTGCACATACGATTACTGTTGGAGAAAAGGGGGGGAATCTTGGAGATGTGCTTTTAAAGGTTTCTGAAACATATGGACAGGAGCTTGAAGCAGATGTAAAAAATGGATTAAGCCTTTTAGAGCCTGTCTTGATTCTCATTATGGGAATTATTGTCGGGTTTATAGTGCTTGCCATACTTATTCCTATATTTCAATTGAACAGTGGTGTAATGTAATTTAAAATGCTTAAAACAATTTTTTCAGATAAATTGATAAAGGCAGGCGGCCTCCTTTTTTTAGTGTCAATGGTGGGGAATGTCTTCAACTACGCTTTCCAGATAACAATGGGAAGACTATTTACCACTATTGAATACGGCTTAATGAATTCTCTGCTTGCCATGTTTATGGTGATGGCTGTCCCGCTCGGCACCCTCTTTATGGTTATTTCCAAACAGACTGCAGAATATAAAGCAAAAGGAGAGTTTGGTAAAATAAGAGGATTGTTCAGAAGAACATATAACTTTGCCTTGATCGCAGGCGGTATAGGTTTTCTTCTGTTCCTGACAGCATCTTCCTATGTAAAAGAATACATAAACGCCCCTTCTGTTATTCCGGTTATAATTCTAGGAGGGGCTATTTTTCTGTTCCTCAGCCCTCCTCTCATAAATATTGCGGTATTGCAGGGGATTCAGGATTTTAAATGGATGAACATAGGCATGGGATTGGGCGCCCCTATGAAATTCTTTTTCTGCGCGGCGCTTGTCATTGCAGGACTGAGTGTAAACGGAGTAATAGCTGGCCTTATCCTTGCGAGTATAACTATATGGTTTATAACTTACCTCCCTCTCAGGAAGGATATGCATTATGAAAAAGGAATTCTGGATATTCCGGACAATATTACAATCCTCAATATATTGCCTATCTTGCTGGCAAACTTTGCATTTGCTGTGATGACGCAGGCGGATATGGTGCTCGTCAAACATCTGTTTTCAGACCATGAGGCAGGTATTTATGCATCAGCATCGATCATTGGCAAGGCAGTCATGTATCTTCCTGCCGCTATTGTTCTTGCAATGTTTCCCATGGTTGCGGAGTCTAATACATTACGGCAGGACAGCAGCCATTTTATTATTAAAACTATTATTATAACACTTTTTTTATCAGGTTCCGGCGCTGCAGTATTGTTTTTTTTCCCGGAATTTGTTATAAATACATTTTTTGGAGCTAAGTATTTTGAAGCTGGCAAGATAGTGCAGTATTTTGGCATTTCCATGCTGCCCATGGCATTGCTTATGATAATGATGCACTATTTTATAGCAAGGGGAAAGGTACTTTTCCAATATATATTATTTATAGGCGCTTTTTTGGAGATAGTTTTAATACTCTCATTCCACGATTCGCTCATCACTGTGCTTTATACATTGATAGGCATCGGAAGTTTCCTTCTTGTTGTCGGCTCTATAATCCTCTATCCTGAACTGAGGATGAAACATACAGTGAAACAGGATTTGCTGGCAAAAGAGGTTGTTAGGATAAATACCGGGGGGTAGATATTTATGGAGAAAAACCTTATTTCCATTATTATTCCAGTTCATAATGAAGAGAATAATCTTAGTTTAATATACAAGCAACTGAAAAAAGTTCTTGATAATACAAACTATCTTTTTGAAATTATTTTTGTGAATGACGGCAGTACAGACAATAGCAGTGCCGAATTGGATAAAATTACCAACAATGACTATACGGTAAAGGTTGTAGAGTTCAGCCGTAATTTCGGCAAAGAGGCTGCAACAACAGCTGGTCTTGAAATTTGCCATGGATCTGCGTGTATTATAATTGATGCTGATTTACAGCATCCTGTGGGATTAATACCCGAATTTCTGCAAAAATGGGAATCAGGTGCTGATGTGATTATAGGGGTAAGGCATGAAAACAAGGGCGAAGGCTTAATCAAGCGAGCAGGCTCGTTCATTTTCTATCAAACAATTAATGTGATTTCCGAGACAGAAATTACTCCACGTGCCACGGATTATCGTTTGCTGGACAGGATAGTCATAGAAGAATTCAAAAAACTTAAAGAGAAAAATAGGATGACAAGGGCACTCATTGACTGGCTTGGTTTTAAAAGGGATTATGTATATTTTAATGCCAATGAACGGCTTTATGGTAATCCAAGCTATAGTTACTTAAAGCTGTTTAGACTTGCAGTAAGCAGCTATATTTCCCACAGTCTATTTCCGCTAAAGTTCGCGGGTTATATGGGAATTTTTATTACCTCCTCATCAACATTACTTGGACTATCCATGCTTATTGATAAATTCTTTCTTGAAAAACCATACAAAATGAATTTTTCTGGAACTGCCATGCTTGCGACAATTATTTTGTTCCTTATTGGCATTGTTTTGAGCTGTCTTGGATTAATAGCGCTTTACATCGGAAACATACATACTGAAGTGGTTGGACGTCCGATGTATATTATCAAAGAAAAGGTCAACTTTTAAACCGCAATGCTTTTTTCCATAATCATCCCTGTTCAGAGAATTAATAGCTATATATTTGAAACCTGCAGTAAGCTTAAAGAGCTTGACAATAAAAACTTTGAGGTGCTGATATATCCTGATGATATTGAGGAAAATCATGATGAAATGGAGAAACAATTAGGAGCAAAAATTATTCCAAGCGGAAAAGTAAGCCCTGCAATAAAAAGAGATATGGGGGCTAAGCGTGCAAAAGGGGATATACTGGCATTTATTGATGATGATGCCTATCCGAGGAAAGACTGGTTGACCAACGCCTCAAGACATTTTGGAAACCCTAATGTGGCTGCAGTAGGAGGACCTGCGATTACTCCAGAGAGTGATTCTTTTTTGCAGAGAGTCTCTGGGGCAATTTTTTTGAGCAGAATAGGAGGGGGGTTTCCTGAACGATATCGGCCAATAGGAACAATAAGAGAAGTTGATGACTGGCCTTCCGTAAATTTGATGGTTCGTAAGGATATGTTCGAAAAGGTTGGCGGCTTTAATTCTGCCTATTGGCCGGGTGAAGATACAAAGTTTTGCTTAGATATCATTAAAGCAGGCGGGAAGATAATTTATGACCCTGATGTTTTTGTGTGGCACCACAGGAGAGGAGGTCTATTAAAGCATCTAAATCAGATTGGTCAATATGGCCTGCATCGTGGTTTTTTTGCAAAAAGATTTCCCGAGACTTCCAGAAGGTTGAAATATTTCATTCCATCTTTCTTTGTAATATTTCTATCTGCTGGAATGGCATCATTTTTTATTCATAACAATTTTTTTAATGGACTTTTTTACGCTGGTATAGGAGTATACATAATTGCGTTGATAATTGCCTTATTTCAGATTCAAAGCAAAGAAAAGAAGTTTGCTGTTTCGCTTGTCAGTCTATTTTATATATTTTTGACCCATATTTGGTACGGCATCCGTTTTTTGCAGGGGTATTTATTTACAAAGGAGTTAAAAAGTAAGTTGAGAAAGGTATCTGAATAACTATGAAAGTATCAATTTCATATCCTCCTCTTGAGTCTGAAAAAGGGATTCCTCTTTTAGGCCAGAACCGCCAATTCCAATGGTTTAGCGAGCCGACATATATCTATCCAATGGTTCCAGCATATGCTGCAACATTATTAAAAGAAAACGGCTATGATGTGTTATGGGATGATGCCATTGCAGAAGGATTTACCTATACCCAATGGCTGGAAAGAATCAGAAAAGAAAAACCAGATATAATTGCTATAGAAACAAAAACGCCAGTTATTAAAAGACATTGGAAAATTATAGATGATTTAAAACGGCTGGCTACTGGCAACTGGCCACTAGTCACTGTTTTAATTGGTGACCATGTTACAGCGCTGCCTGAAGAATCCATGCTGAACAGTCAGATAGATTTTGTCCTGACAGGAGGAGATTATGATTTTCTTCTCCTTAATCTTTGCAAACAACTCACAGCTCGCAACTCGCAACCTGCAACTGGTTTAGCCCCTGGAATCTGGTATAGAGATGCCGGAACAATAAAAAATAGCGGAAGATATGAATTAAACAATGACCTAAATAGTCTTCCATACATTGATAGAGAGTTGACAAAATGGAAGTTGTACAGCGAAAAAAATGGAAACTATAAATATCTGCCAGGAACATATACAATGGCTGCAAGGGACTGCTGGTGGGGGAGATGCTCTTTTTGTTCATGGACTACCATATTCCCTGGTGCTAAATATAGAACAAGAACCCCAGAAAAAATGCTTGATGAAGTAGGTATGCTTGTTGAAAAATATGGTGTAAGAGAAATAATGGATGACAGCGGCACATTTCCAGTTGGTGAATGGTTGATGGGGTTTTGTAATGGTATGATTAAAAGGGGATATAACAAAAGGGTCAAAATAGACTGTAATATGCGTTTTGGGATACTTGGAGAAGAAGAGTATAAAATGATGGCAAAGGCAGGTTTCAGATTTATACTTTTTGGGCTTGAATCTGCAAATCAAAAGACCCTTGATAGAATAGATAAAAATCTAAATGTGAAAAAGATAGCAGAGGGAGTTAAATTTGCCAAAGAGGCGGGGCTTGATCCTCACATTACCGTAATGATGGGGTATCCATGGGAAACAAAGGATGATGCCCGCAAGACCATTGAATTAGCACAATATCTGTTTAAATGCGGCTATATTGATACCCTCCAGGCAACCATTGTCATCCCTTATCCAGGAACGCCGCTCTTTGACGAATGCAAGAAAAACGGTTGGCTTCTTACTGAAGACTGGGACAGATATGACATGAGGGAGCCGATAATGTCATCTCCAATATCAGGTAATGATATAAAGGAGCTGACCCAGATGTTATATAAATCTTTTATCAGCCCGCATTTTTTTATCAGAAAGGTTCTTGCTATAAGAGGTGCTGACGATTTCCGTTTTTTCTGGCGTGCCGGTAAAAAGATTGTGGGACACCTTGCAGACTTCAGCCATAGAAAAAGTGCGAAGCAGTGTTATAAATGATATTTTCATTGATAAGAAGGTGTAGCTTATGAAAGGCATAATATTAGCAGGAGGAAGCGGTACACGGCTTTACCCTGTAACACTATCTGTTTGTAAGCAACTTCTCCCTGTATATGACAAGCCGATGATATATTATCCTTTATCCGTGCTGGTTTTGGCGGGGATACGGGAAATACTGATTATCTCAACGCCCCACGATTTACCGAGATTTAAAGAGACATTACGCGAGGGCTCCCATCTTGGATTAAAATTTTCATACAAAGAACAGTCTCGTCCTCACGGTATTGCCGAGGCATTTACCATAGGAGAGGAATTTATAGGAGATGATAATGTCTGTCTCATACTTGGAGACAATATCTTCTATGGCCACGGGCTGATAGATTTGCTGAAAAAGGCAGCAACCGATGTTGTGCGAGAAGGCGGAGCAGTAATATTCGGCTGCTATGTCAACGACCCTGAACGATACGGTGTTATGGAGTTTGATAGCGACGACAATGTATTATCTATAGAAGAAAAACCCAATGCCCCCAAATCAAATTATGCAGTTACCGGATTATATTTCTACGACAATGAAGTTTTGAAAATTGCTAAAGGAATCAAGCCGTCAAGGAGAGGAGAACTTGAAATCACAGATGTCAATAAAGAGTATCTTAAGCGGCATAAGCTCAGGGCTGAATTACTGGGCAGAGGGTTTGCCTGGCTTGATACAGGGACCCACGAAAGCCTCCTTGAGGCAGGTGAATTTATAGCAACCATTGAAAAAAGACAAGGATTAAAGATAGCCTGTATAGAAGAGATTGCATACTCTTTAGGTTACATAAATAGAGAACAGCTTCTGCGGCTTGCAGAACCTTTTAAAAATAATGGTTATGGAAAATATCTTTTAACCCTGATCAAATAGAAAGCCGAAGAGCGAGCGTATGCCATTTACCTTTAAAAAACTGTCAATACCGGGAATCATCCTTATCAAGCCTCATATTTTTACAGATGAAAGAGGTTTTTTTATCGAGACATATAAGCATTCGAACTTTGACAAGGCAGGTATAATGGAAAATTTTATGCAGGACAATCTCTCTAAATCAAAAAAAAATGTGCTAAGAGGGCTTCACTATCAGAAAAATCCAGCAGCCCAGGGCAAGTTGGTTAGGTGTATAAATGGGAGGATATTTGATGTTGCTGTTGATATATGTAAAGGTTCTCCTACCTATATGAAATGGGTTGGTATAGAATTGTCCGAGAAAAATAATTATATGCTTTATATTTCCCCTGGTTTTGCGCATGGATTTGTAGTTCTGAGCGACGAGGCAGAGGTTATGTATAAGTGCACACGGGAGTATTCACCGGAGAACGACCGGGGAATAATATGGAATGATCCGGATATCAACATAAATTGGCCCGTAGAAGAGCCAGTACTCTCTCGCAAGGATAACAGTCTGCCTTTTTTGAAGGATGCGGATAATAATTTCTTTATTGATGGGACATAAATGAAGATTTTGATAACAGGGGCTCAAGGTCAGCTTGCAGTGGAGTTTCAGAGACAACTTCAGATGACCGACGGTTATGAAGTATCGGCGTTGAGCAGAGAGAAAGTGGATATATCTGACCTTGATAAAGTTGAAGAGGCGATAACATCTTATGGGCCGGATATAGTTTTAAATTGTGCTGCATATAATCAGGTAGATAAAATTGAAGAAGACTTTGATAGAGCACATAAGGTGAATGCTGAAGGGATTAAAAATCTGGCCATTTGTTGCAAGAAAGAGGACGCACTCCTGATACACTACAGCACAGATTATGTATTTGATGGAACTAAGGAGAGTTTTTATACAGAAGACGACATCCCAAAGCCAATTAACAACTATGGAAAAAGCAAGCTTTTTGGTGAAAAGTTCCTGCTGGAAGTGACTGATAAATTTTTATTATTCAGGGTAAGCTGGGTATTTGGATGCGGCAGGCAGAACTTCCTTTATAAATTGTTGGAGTTGGCAAAGAGAAATCATGTTTTGAGGATAGTGGCTGACCAGGTCTCTGTGCCTACATATACAGAGGACATTGTAAAATATACCCTGTTGGCAATAGAAAATGGCATAAGAGGTATCTATCATATGACAAACAGCGGTTATGCTTCCCGCTATGAGGTTGCAAGATATTATATTGAAAAGGTTGGGCTGCCCAACATGGTATTGCCTGTATGTTCTGACTTTTTCACGGCTCCTGCTAAAAGACCATATTTTTCTGCCATGTCTAATGTAAAACTTTCAAAAACTCTTGAACAGAAAATTCCCGACTGGCAAGATGCTATTGATAGATTTGCAATGAGAGGCTGGAAATAGACATGAAAAAATTACTGATTACAGGCGGCGCTGGTTTTATAGGGAGCGAATGTATAAGGCAGGGGGTAAAGAGAGGATATAAAATTATTGCTGCGGATAAGCTTACCTATGCAGGTGATATGGAGAGGATTCGGGAGGTTGAAAGAGATATAGTCTTTTACAACACAGATATAGCGAACAAGGAGGTTGTAACCCATATCTTTAAAAAAGAAAAGCCGGATGCTGTCGTTCACTGGGCAGCAGAAAGCCATGTGGACAGAAGCATCATGGATGCCTCTCCTTTTCTTGAAACGAATATAAAGGGTACGCAGGTTCTCTTAGAGGCAGCAAAGAATTGCGGTGTTGAAAGGCTGATTAATATATCTACCGATGAAGTTTATGGCGAACTTGGAAAAGATGGACAATTTTTTGAAACTACACCATTAAATCCCAACTCTCCCTATTCCGTGAGTAAAGCATCTCAGGATATGCTTGGAAGGGCATATTACAGGACCTACGGGCTTCCCGTAATAACGGTAAGGCCATCGAACAATTACGGCCCATGGCAATATCCAGAAAAGCTTATTCCTGTTGTGATACTTAAGGCAATAAATAATGAAAAGATTCCGGTGTATGGAAAAGGGGAAAATATTCGTGAATGGCTCTTTGCTTCTGATTGTGTAGAGGCAGTGTTCCTGATACTTGAAAAGGGTACCATAGGTGAAGCCTATAATATTGGCAGCGGTGAGGAAAAGAGGAATGTTGAAGTGGTGAAACATATACTCCAGATACTGGGTAAATCAGATAGGCTGATAGAATTTACAAAAGACAGGCCAGGTCACGACTTCAGATATTCTCTGAATTCAGAAAAGATAAGGAAACAGTTGGACTGGCAGAGCCAGGTATATTTTCAAGACGGTATAGAGAAGACAGTGCGATGGTATGTGGACAATATAGGATGGGTGAATAAAAAGCTTGAATATCTTACCACCTACTGGAGTATGGCATATAAGTAACCCCCCATGGACAAACTAAAAAATGACAACTAAAGGTAATCACAAGACAATAAGCATTATTATTCCAACCCTTAATTCTGCAAAAACACTGAAGGGTTGTTTGGAAAGCATTGTTATGCAAGATTACCCAAAGGAGACGATAGAAATTATCATAGCTGACGGCGGTTCATCAGATGGGACTTTAGATATTATCAAGTCAATAAATTTAACCAATATAATGAACTTCAAGGTTGTTTCTAACAAACTAAAAACCGGTGAGGCCGGAAAGGCTATCGGGTTCAAGCATGTGAAAAATGATATAATTGTTTTTATAGATTCTGATAATATATTGCCTAATAAGGATTGGTTGAAAAGAATGGTAGCGCCTTTTGAGGATAATGAGATTATTGCATCAGAACCGATTGAATATACATATAGAGAGACCGATGGTTATATAACTCGCTATTGCGCACTTCTTGGTATGAATGACCCACTATGTCTTTTTTTAGGAAATTATGACAGATATTGCACTCTAACCGGGCGTTGGACAGAGATAGAGCATAAAGAAGAAGATAAAGGCGACTATCTGAAAATAGAGTTCAATAAAGGACAGCTTCCGACAATCGGCGCCAATGGTTTTCTCATTCGCCATTCTTTGCTAAAAAAATGTGATATAGGAGAGTATCTCTTCGATATAGATGTAATATATGAACTTCTTAGTTCAATGAATTCAATTGGATTTGCCAAAGTTAAAACCGGCATTATTCACATTTTTTCAGGTGATATAAAAACCTTTGCGAGGAAGCAGAGAAGAAGGGTAAGAGACTATCTATATTATAACAAGCTCGGAGTTAGAAAATATCCGTGGAAAAGTGCAAACAAGATTAGGCTATTGAAATTTGTATTATCATGTCTGATAATTATCCCTTTAGTAACTCAGAGTCTTAAGGGATATATTAAAAAATCGGATAAGGCTTGGTTTTTTCATTCTCTTGCTTGCTTGATTACGCTGTGGGAATACGGATGGGGAAGGGTAGGAGGAACGTTTGGTATTCATGAATTTAAAAGGGATGGATGGGGTCAGTAGTATTATTTATTATGACGAAAAAATTGGGCATATTGATACTAACACCATTTTATGAACCTAATGTAGGCGGGGTAGAGACACACTTAAAGAATTTGACTGATTATTTAAGAAAGGATGATAGCTATAGAGTCTATGTATTAACCTATCAGCCGATTACGACAAAGATTAAAGGGCGTTATTTTGAAAAAAATGGAAACATTGAGATAATAAGGGTTCCATGGATTGGTTTCAATCTGTTTCATAAGCTGGAACCCTATCCAATTTTAGAATTTCTTTATATTACACCATGGCTATTCGCATGGACATTTATTTTTTTATTATTTAAAGGAGTAAATATTCAGGTAATACATGCCCAGGGATTCAATGCATCATTTATAACAAGACTGCTGGTGAAACTCTTTAAAAAAAAATTTATTGCCAGCACTCATGCTGTTTATTCTATGAATGTAAATTCCATCATGGCAAAAATGGTTAAATGGACTTTAAGTTCTGCTGACAGGATATTAACATTGTCAGAGGCATCAAAAAAAGAGCTTGCCAGAATAGGACTGAATTACAGAGATATTAATACTTATACATACTGGGTAGACCAACAAGTTTTTAAGCCAACCGACAAAACTGAGGCAAAAAAGAAGATAGGCTGGGAAAATAGGTTTGTTGTTCTGTTTGTAGGCAGATTTATAGAAGCGAAAGGCACGGACATGCTGTTAGAGCTTGCAAAAAAGGTAAGCGAAGAAATTTATTTTGCTTTTATTGGTGATGGTCCATTATTTCAAATTATAAAGAAAAAGGCAGATGCGATGAATAATGTTATTTTTGTCGGCAGGATTGATAATGATAAACTTCCATTATATTACAGTGCCGCTGATATCCTTTGCGTGCCGTCAAAATATGAAGAGGGATTCGGTAGGGTTATTCTCGAGGCACTATCTTGTGGAACACCTGTAGTGGCTTCGAATAAGGGTGGAATCCCGGAGGCAATAGATGAAACAGTTGGCGTGCTGGTGAAACCGACCCTTGAGAATATAAAACAGGCAATCGAATGCCTCCATCAGAATAATGAGCAATTAGAAAAGCTCAGGAAGAATTGCAGGAGCTTTTCTGAAAATAGATTTAGTGAAAATAATGCAGCTGTTATCGTGAGGAGCTATGTTCATGGGGAGTAATTTTCAAGAAAGCTATGTCGACAAGCCACATGAAAAAGTGGCTTTTCAAAAACACTATCTAACAAAATCAATAAGTTGTAACTCGCAAATATCCAAAAAATGAGGTTTACACACAACCTGTCGAATTTTTATTCCCGTATATCGTACAATAAAAGCAATAGCTAAAAAAGGAGGCATTAATGGATTTTTATGAAAGATACTGGAGTAAAGAGTTAGAAGAAACTGGATATGCTGCATCACCCCCGAAATGGACCCAAGAACAGCTCACACGATTAACAGGCATAATTCATCCATTCTGTCATGGTGATGTTTTAGACATAGGTTGCGGAGATGGTACATTTACAGCACAGTTGAATATGTTAAGCGAAGTAAAAAAAGTAGTGGGAGTAGAAGTAGCTCAAAGAGCTATATCCTGTGCGCGGCAAAAATTTCCAGAAATTAATTTTCAGGTGATGTCTGGCGAGAAACTTTCATTCGCTGACGAAAGTTTTAATTTTATATCTGCAGTTGAAGTTGTAGAGCATGTGCTTGATGTAGAAAGGTTATTTTTGGAGTTTAATAGGGTTATGAAAATAGGCGGTAAGCTGTTTATCACTACGACAGATTTTAACTGGCCCAAGAAAGCAATTATAGCAATGTTTTTTTGGGACAAATATTTTAACCCTACTAATCCGCATATTAGATTTTTTACTAAAGCAACCTTAAGAAATCTTTTAGAGAAAACCGGATTTCAAATAATTAAATATTTGTGGAATGGCAGTTATTTAGGCATTATGCCTAAAGGACAAATAGTAATTGCCAAAAAGATTAAGAAGTGAAAAAGCTGTGCATTATTGCTCATTGGATGCAGGGGACTGCATTAAGCGGCGGAGACAGGATATTCATTGAATTGGCCAAACGCTGGCTTTCTGCCTTTGAAATCCATTTGTTGATTTCCAAAGAAGGATTGGAGATATGTAAAAGAGAAAATTTAGGGAATGTAGGGCACAAAATTTGGGCGTCAGATAAGTTCAATAGGTATGGTTATCTTATAAATTATCTATATAGAACTTTCGTTTCTATAGTAAATGTATCGAGGCTTAAAAAAAGAGAGTATAATATTATTTATTCTACCTCTGATTTCTGGCCAGACTCAATTCCTGCCTTTATTATGAAGCTCAAAAATAAAAAGGCAAAGTGGATAGCAGGTTTTTACCTTTTTGCGCCAAAACCCTGGCAGAAAGACTCTCCATACAGAGGTAAAAGATGGTTTATAGGATTATTCTATTGGCTAACCCAGCTTCCAATTTATTGGTCAATTAAAAGGTATGCTGATATGGTTTTTGTGACTAGTGAACCTGATGTAGAAAAATTTGTAACAAAGAAAAGAAATAGAAATAGAATAGTAGTAATTCGTGGAGGAGTAGATATAAAACCGTCAGAAAGATATTTGAAGTCTGGGAATGTAACACCCTTGGAAGCAAGGAAATATGATGCCTGTTTTGTGGGTAGATTCCATTATCAAAAGGGAGTAATTGAACTTATAGATATCTGGCAAATAGTTTATAAGAAAAAGCCTAATGCTAAACTGGCTATGATAGGAGTTGGTCCACTTGAGAAGGAGATAAGAAATAAGGTTGAAAAACTTGGATTGCCAAACAATGTAGATTTATTGGGCTTCAAAAACGGAGAAGAAAAATATGAAATTTTTAAACAGAGTAAGATTGTAGCACATCCAGCAATCTATGACAGTGGTGGCATGGCTGCCTGTGAAGCAATGGCATGGGGGCTGCCCGGTGTGAGTTTTGATTTGGAGGCACTAAAAACTTACTATTCAAAGGGAATGATAAAGACTCCTTGTTATGATTTAGAAGCCTTTGCTGATAATATTATCAGGCTATTAAAAGATAAAGAATTATATGAAAAAATCAGTAAAGATGCTATTGATTGGGCAAAAGGATGGGATTGGGATAAAAAAGCAGAGGAATTTTTTAATAAAATATATCATGAAATACATACGAATTAAAGATTTGGTGCACAGATTTATACTGACTAGAAATTTCACGCTTAAAAGGTTTTTAAATCTCTGTTTAGTATTTTTTCAACATTCAATAACAAAAAATTCTCGCGTTATAGGTTATCCTGTTGAATTGGTTATCGACCCTTGTAATATATGTGTTTTACATTGTCCTTTGTGTCCTACAGGGCAAGGAAGGAAAGATCGAATTAAAGGTAAGATGTCCTTTAATGATTTTAAAAAAATTATAGATGAATTAGGAGAATATTTATATGAAATAGACCTCCATAATTGGGGCGAACCTTTGCTCAATGAGGAGATTTACGACATGATATGCTATGCTCATAAGTATGATATAAAAATAGATTTAAGCACTACCCTCAACTTTTTTGATGAAATGAAGGCCGAAAGACTTATCAAATCGGGATTAGAACATTTAATCGTATCTTTGAGCGGCACGAGTCAAGAAAGTTATCAGAGATATCATATAGGCGGTAAGTTTAATAAGGTTGTAGAAGGCACTAAAAAATTAATAGAAATGAAAAAGTATTTACACATTTCTACACCAGTTATAACATGGCGTTTTTTAGTTATGAAACATAACGAGTGTGAAATAGCAGATGCCAGAAAGATGGCTGTAGAATTAGGTGTAGATGAGTTAGAAGTATTGAGGATTCATGGAGATATGGGCTATGAGTTATACTGGAATAAAAAGGAAATGACTAAAGAAGTGACAGATTGGTTGCCTTATAATGAGAGATACAATTTAGACAGGATGAAACCTTGCAATTTTTTATGGGTTCAGGCAGTAATTAATTGGAATGGTTCCGTTTCGCCGTGTTGTGCTATTTACCCTGAAGCAGACGACTTCGGAAATATATTTGAGGCAGGAGATTTTAAGAAAGTATGGAACAATGAAAGATATAGAAATGCCAGGAAGATAATTAGACAAAAAAGAATTAATGATAGTGATGTGGAGAATATTTGTGCACGCTGTCTTATTAATTCGGGTTATGGAATAATTAAAAAAAACACATAATAGTTATGCAAACAGATTTTAAAGGCTATAAACCATCTTATTTAAAAACTTTACCCGGTTTCCTGAATTATCGTACTACCTTTGAAGTAATTTTAATTTTACTTGTAGGATTGGTTCCACTTATATGGTTTAAGGATAGCCTGCTCATCAATTTTCATGATTTCAATTTTTCCTTAAGGCCGATTGTAAATCGTTTTTTTTATACATGGGAGGATATACATGCTCCGGGTTCTGGAAATACACGTCACTTAGCCGAAATCTTTTATCGAAGTTTTATTGCCCTTCCAACTAAATTAGGCATTTCTCTGGCAACAATGGAAAAGATGTATTTCGTTCTTGTCTTTATCTCGTCTGGATTATCAATGTACTACTTAACCTCAATATTAGTGCCGAAAGAACAAAGAGGTGTTGCCCCTTTGGCATCAGCATTCTTTTATATGTTTAATCCTTTTATCATGAATGACTTATGGCATATTTTATTTCTAGTAGATTTTTATGCCCTATTCCCGCTAATATTTGCCCTTTATATCAAAGGATTAAGGGAAAAGCGGTTTTTTATTTATTCGTTTTTGATTTCTGCCATTTTTGCGACAATTCTAAGCCATGCTATGGTTAATCCTGTTTCCCTTGTAATAGGTTCTTTAATATTATTTTCATATCTTATAGCGTATTTAATAGACAAAAGAAAAGATAGACATAAAGTTATTAACGCATTCAAATTTAATCTGTATCTGGTTATAGTCTGGTTATTTTTAAATTCATGGTGGCTGTTTCCTCAAATTAGCACACTCTCCCAAGAATTTTCATACGCAACAGGTGCTACAGAAGATATTGGTATAACAACTTCCTCTATCTTACAAGTAGAGAGTAAACGTTCTACTTTATTAAATGTTTTTCGTTTGGGAGGAGGATGGGGATTTAATGGAGAATATAAGGGGGATGCATATGTCTCCTATGCAGAAGTTTATTCAACTCCTTTTTTCCAGATTATCGGTTTTCTTATACCAATATTGGTTTTTTATGGTTTATTGAAAAAAGGAGTAAAGCATTCTTTCTATTTTGGGGTCTTGGCAATTATTGGATTATTCTTAATAAAGGGGACACAGCCTCCTTTTGGCGGGGCTTTCCTTTGGATTTTTAAAAATATACCGCTATTTGCAATTTTTCGCCACTTTCAGGACAAATTTAGCCATATTGTAGTTCTTAGCTATGCCTTCTTATTTGGTATGGGTATTAACTATCTTATTAATTTTCTAAAATCTATATCCAATACTTATAAAAATCAAATAACAGCATTTACTTTGGTGGTTATCTTTGTCGCCATCTTTGGCATTTATGCTTACCCTATGTGGACGGGGGAAGTTATTTCAAAAGGGGGTGAAATTATTCCTTCTGGCCACATTAAAGTGCCAGAATATTATACTGAAGCAGATATATGGCTAAAGAAACAGAAAGATGATTTCAGGATTTTTAGTTTACCTTTTTCTAAATTATTTTATGCTGTCTATAATTGGGAATATGGTTATGTAGGAGGGGACCCAAGCGGCTGGTTGTTCTCTAAACCGACAATAACCTCAAATACCGGTAAAAGCTTTGAGATTCCTTTACAAGTTGCTAAAGTTTTTTCGGAAGGAGAGCTTAAGGAGGAGATAAGCAAGACGTTGGCTTTGCTTAATGTAAAATATCTCTTATACCATAATGATACTAACTGGGAATATATCAAAGATCATCCGTGGTGGTTTTTTGCTTCACCTAAAAAAGATAAGAGTATCTTAAACCGCCAGAAAGGGATTTATTTTGAAAACTCTTTCGGTAAATTAGATTTCTACAAAATATCTGACGATTATTTCCTCCCCCACATCTACCCTGCCCATGCTATTACTTCCGTTGCTTCTGATATTGGTTCCCTCATCCCACTAACCTATACTTCCTACCTTGATGGCTATCCCGCTCTTGCATTTACTGAACAGCAGAATAAAAGCAGTCTAATGATGGTAATGGGCGAAAGGGTGGAGGCTAAAGGTGAAGAGATGAAGGGCAATAAGATTTTGTTTGTCAATAGTAACTTTAATGACCTGATTGTTGATTTGTCTAAGGTGGAAAGTCAATTTGAAAACAGTAGGTTCAAGGTTGAGAGTAAAGGGATATATGAAGTCTGGGTCGAGAATATTAAGGGGTTAGAGGATAAGGTTTTGAGATTTGAGGTTGGAGGGAAGGAATTTGAGTTCGGAGGCAAGAGGATAGAGGATGTGGGTAAGGGTTATGGGACAAAAAGCAAATGGGTAAAGGGTGGAGTAGTGGAGTTAGACAAGGGGAAACATAGAATATCGGTCAGGAGTCAGAATAAGGAAGAATTAAAAGAGTTACCTCGTGACATGGAGATTGTGGTTGTTCCAAAGGAGAAGTTCGAGGAATATAAAGACATCATATCTCAGAAATTTGAAAATTATCTTTTTTACATAGACAAAGATAAGACTGAAGATATGCTTAAAGACGAGGAGAAGTTAAGAGATATTAAACTTAATAGCGATAATCCGTTTAGGATTGGCAAACAGCAATTTTATATCCCTGAAAATGGAAATTACTCTCTTAAGACTTTTATAAAACCAAAGAGAGATTTTCTGAATAGCGGCTTTGTTGGTAGTAGCAGCAACAACAGTAGTAGAGCATATTTAGAGGCAGTATTTGGCTGGGATATAAAGGGATTAAACACCATCTACAAGCAGGATATTTCAGATGATGGGATGCATATTGATGCATATTTTCAGGGTAAGGGAGATATAAAAGAAAGTGTTGTTTTTACCAAGAAATTTTCTGATATAGATATAAAAAAGAGGCCTTATTTGGCGCTTTCTTTTGAAATGGAAGATCCTAGTGTTCAAGAGGTAGAGATGGACATCATGTATATTGATCCATATAGCTGGTTTTTTAAAAATAAAAAACTAAGTCTGAAGGTCAGAAACAAACAATATGTTGTTAATCTCTATGAAAAAATAAAAAAGGCAATAAGTAATGGGCATTGGGTTTTGGATAAAAGAGAGGGTTTATTTGTTAAGGAAGTGATTCTTAAATTAAAAAAGAAAAACGACATTGATTTATCTAATAACAAAGATAAAAAGTATAGATTTTCATTCAGAAATCTTGCCTTTTTAAAGACTCAACCAATACTTGCTGAATTTGGGGATAAATTGGCAGGAACCTATTTGCCTGATTCATACTACTATTTTGATAGAAATGGCGATTTGAAATATGTGGATTTCCCTGAGCAGGTTCCATGGTATGTGAAGGCTATATATAAATTACATTTGGATAGATTTATTGACTTAAAGGAGACACCTATTTTGTCATTGAGCTTTCCTAATCCAGAATTAGTCAGCAGTCAGAAGTCAGAAGTCAAAAGTTTTCCTGACGAGTGGAGGGTGGTGTTGGGTCTTGATTTTGACGGAGACGAAAAAGAGGACAATAGGATTGAAACACTTGTGCCAGCCGCTGGTCTGGTTGATAGAAAATTGCTGTTATCTGTTCATGCGTATGAAATAGCTAAAGAAAAGTTTCCTGATAAAAAGACTTATAATCTCCTCTCTATAGGGACAAGTCATCCTGAAGATAAAGAAATTCTCTATCAAACCATTATGAGCAAAAAGCTAATAAGGTACAGGGAGCATATATATAAACCGATTGATTTTAAAAAAGATGCAGATGTGCTTGAGATTGACGGCAAGAGGTATAATCTGACTGAAGGCGAAGGATTAAAGGCAAAGAGTGAAAAGAAAGAGGTTAAAGGCGATGATAATGAATGGGTTGAATTTAAAAATGTTTATTTAACGATTGGTGAGCATAGTCTGAATGTTTTAGAAAATGATAGGTTCAAGGTAGAAATGGTGGAGATAAAGCAAGTTGAAAGTGAAAAGTTGAAAGTTGAAAGTTATAAAACACCAAAGATAGAATTTAAGAAGATAAACCCAACAAGATACATAGTGGATGTGAGGGAGACAAAGGGACCGTTTACATTGGTATTCAGCGAGAGTTTTCATGAAGGGTGGAAGGCGTATGTAAGAAAGTCAGGAGTCAGGAGTCAGGAGTCAGGAGGAAAGACTATTCCTGATAAACAATTAACCGATAACGAGCCGTGGTCTGCATTGTGGAGCGTATTGAAGGATAGGGACAAGAGAATCGAAATTAAAGACCATTTTGTGGTGAATGGGTATGCAAATGGATGGATAGTTCCTGCCGGACAGTTTAAAGTTCAAAGTTCAAGGTTCAAAGTTGAAGAGAAAGACCAGCAAGATTTTCAAATTGTGCTTGAGTATAAGCAGCAGAGGTTGTTTGAGATTGGGGTATTGATTTCTGCTGCGACTTTGCTTGGGTGTATTGGGTATTTAGGATATGGATTCGTGAGGAAAAGAAGGAAAAATGAATAAACTTAAAAATATTTTTTTAACCAACAAACAATTAATTTTAAGTGTCCTAATTCACGCCGGCCTTATGTGGGCATCTCTTGCCTTTGCCTATAACAGTTACAAAGAATATTTCATAAGGACCAAATGGGAACTACCTTTTGAACTCAAGTCCGCTATAAAGGCTACATTCCCATGGACCATTATCGTATTTGCCGTTTTATTTCTCCTGTATAACATGGTGCGGGATAGAAAGCATGAATATCCATCATATAGGCAATATGTGGCTTTTTTTATTCTTCAGGCACTTATCGTAAATTTTATCTTTCTTTCAAAGGGAGTTCCTATCTTGATTGTTCAGAACCTTGCCCTCTTATATCTTGCTATATTTCTCTTTATCTGGGGTGGAATAAAAAGATTTATGGCCATAGATACAACAGGATGGGCAGAAGAACTTCTCCCCTCGGTCATCTATAAACCCTTGCAAAATAATATGCCAAAAATAAGAGAATACTGTAAGGCATATAGCAAAAAAAAATCATCAACTCCATTTGTCATTGGTTTTATAGTCTTACTTATGATATGTGCCTTTCTTTTAATCTTCAAGCAGGAAAAGGCTGGTGAGAATCTGGCAAATATTGCATACTTTTTACTTGTGATTGGGGTGGGGATAGAGATATATAAATTGATTAAAAATGGAAATACAGATGAAGAAAAGCAGGATTGATTTTGTTACCTTATCACTCCTATTGCTATTAACAATTCTGCCAGCAGGTACTTTTTTTAGCTCCCATTTCACTCAGACAGCTGCTTACCCAGAGATTGCATTTCTTAAATATTTCACTATACCGCTCATTGGTTTTTCTTTAGGCAGTGTAATATTCCTCGGTATACTGCTGAATGATTGGATGTTGTCAGCCAGATGGTTTTCTTTTGTAGATAAGCATCTTAAGACCATAATATTTGCTGCAACCTGCGCATTCCTCATCGGTTTTTCTATCTTTGCTGTCCTCAGATATACTTCTCTACACACTTCTGTTCTTGACATGGGAACATATGACCGTAAAATCTGGAACATATCAGTTGCTTCTGGAGCTGCTGTATTGTACGAGTCGGCAGTTGTACATTTTCAGCCAATATTGATACTTTATGGATTGCTTTACAAGGTTTACGATTCACCTGTCATCATCCAAATCCTGCAAGCTGTCGTTACGGTATCAGGTATTGTCCCTCTCTGTCTGATATCTAAAAAAAATTTGGACAATAAATTTATTATTGTTTTAATTGCCATAGCTTATCTACTCTATCCTCCGGTTGGCTTTAATGCTTCATTGGATTTTCACCCGGACCATTTGTATGTGCCTTTGAGTATATGGGCATTTTACTTTGCAGAAAAGAATAAATATATTCCAGCAATATTATTTGTTGGTATAGGGGCTATGGCTAAAGAATCATTTATTCTCGGGGCTGCTTTTTTCGGATTATATCTTGCTTTGGAAAAGAAAAAATACTTGGTTGGTATGGCATCATTTATATTTTTTTCCCTTTTGTTTTTAATAGTTGTTTTTATAATACTTCCTTCCGTTAACCAAATACCAACATTTGCAGAATTTTATAGCGAAAATACAAATGCATTCAATATCAAGTCGTTAATAAATGTATTGTTGAGTTGGAAGGTGCGGAAGTTGCTTTTTATCTATTTTTTATTGGCTCCACTATTATTTTTGCCGTTATTGGAATGGAAGAGATTTTTACCGGCATTACCATTTATAGCAATACCATTGTTATCTATGACATATCTGCATTCTGCTATTGACAGCCAATACACGGCAGGGATTATAGCTCCTGCCTTTGTGACACTGATTTTTTCTCTTAAAAAAATTGGTAACTGTTATGGTATAAGATATACAAATGCCTTTGCAGTTTTAGTAATGGTGATGACTCTGACATTTCATGTTGCACATGGTCCAAGCCCTTTATCCTTAAGTTTTTGGAAAGAGGGATGGGCTGAAATATGGCATAAATCTAATTACATCTCAGGTGAACATGAGAAAATTATAAAGAAAGCCATATATAAAATTTCAGATGATCCCACTAAGATGGTTATATCGCAAGGAAATATAAATCATGCAAGACTTGCTCACCGTTACAAAAATTGGACTTTCCCTTATAGGTGGGAAGATGCTGATTATATACTTTTGGATTTAAATAAGTCATTGCTGATATACGATAATATAAATGGTAAAGAATTTATTAAAGAACTGCAGAAAGTTAAGAATAATTCTTGGTTTCAACTGGAGTTTGAACAGGATAGTGTGCTGCTATTTAAAAAAATTCAAAAGAAAACATAGCAAGCTAATATGAATATTTTACGCAATTTTTCATTTCTCACCACTGCCCACATAATTGAGAAGCTCATTACATTTGTCATCATTATTGCCCTTGCCAGATATTTAGGTGTTGAAGGCTATGGAGTATATGCTCTTGCTTTATCTTTTGTCGGGCTTTTTGGCCATGTCTTTGACGGTGGATTGAACCTCTTGTTAATGAGAGAGATGTCAAGAAAGAATACAGACAGGCCACAGTTGGTGGGCCATGTTTTTATTGGTAAGATCTTTTTGGGACTGATTGTGCTTATTTTAATTATTCTGTTAGCAATAATTTTGGATTATAAACAAAATGTTTTGTTTAGTATTGTGATTTATGGCATATCAATGTTCTTTTTATCATTTTCTAATACATTCAGGTCTGTATTTATTGCATCAGGAAGGACAGAATTTGAAGGGGGACTACTGACATTGAGTCGCCTTCTGCTATTAAGCGGTATCATCATCTTTGTAATTTTTGACATCAGGCTTCCGGGGATTATGTTTACGCATGTGATTGCTGTTGTAGTTGTCGTAATGATTGGTTTTTATCTATGTAAAAGATTTTTTTTTGCCCCTTCATGGGATATGGATTATCAAAATATTAAAAAACTGCTTAAAGAATCTATGCCGTTTGCAATAGGTGCAATTATGGGGGAGGTATTCTTCAATATTGACAGTGTAATGATTTCTAAGCTAGTCAGCATAGAGTCTGTTGGATATTATAATGCTGCTTATAAAATGTCATTTGCAGGGATGTTGTTTGCAAATACCTTGACTCTTGTTGCCTATCCATATTTCTCACGGAAATGGCCGGAAGATAAAGACGGTATTTTTAGAATGTTTGGAGGGATATTCAAGATACTCGTTGTTATCAGTTGTGCCTTTTCACTATCCGCAACCATCTTATCGGATCATATTATAATGCTTGTTTTTGGGGAGCAGTATAAAGAGAGTGTTATGCTGTTTAATATTCTTGTCTGGTCAGTGCCTCCGTTATATATAATGCATCTTACAGGAAGGGCTTTGGAGGCTATCGGAGAACAGCGATTTACTGCAAATACAATGATCATAAGTGTTATGATAAACATACTATTAAATTTTATATTAATTTTTAAATATAAGGCTATAGGTGCTTCTATTGCTACTGTTTTTACCAGCTTTTTAATAGTGGCCATCCATATGGTATGCTTGAAGAAGAAGATGGGGTTTACCAGCACCAGGACTCCTGTCGCTAAAATAGGCATTTGTCTATTTGTCCTATCAATTGTTATATTATTGCTCAAGAATTTTAATTGGTTTGTAGCGGCCTCTGCTGGGCTAATTGTATACTGTGTATTATTAATCTTATTAAATGTTTTAGGAAAAAACGATATTGCAATGTTGAGGGCGAAAAATGTTCAATAAAAAGGGGATGGCATAATGAAGATATTGATAAGCTGGCATGCAGCTGTTGAACCATCCTACCGAAAGCTATTCTCAGAACTTGCTCTGCAAGGCGCAGAGATAAAGCTTATTGTGCCATATGAATGGACAGAAGGGGGGCGTTTGGTGGCTTTTCAGCACGATAAAACAGATAGGTATGATATTTCAGCGTTAAATACTATTTTTACGAATCGCATAAGGGGATTTTTCTACCCTGGTGTTAAAAGGCTTTGGAAAGAGATAGCAGATTTTAAACCGGATATAATTCATATCATGGAAGAGCCTTTTAGTTTTGCTGCTGCTGAGTTTATGCTGCTTGCAAAGATTGCTGTGCCTGAATGTAAGGTGGTTTTGTTTTCTTTTGAAAATATTGATTTTCCTCAGAGGTTTCCTTATTCAAGGTTGCAGAATTTTAATCTAAAAAATGCTGACGCTATGGTGGTGGTACCTGAAGAGGGTGTTAAACTCTGGAAGAATAGAGGCTTTAGAAATGATATATTTCATATTCCGGTAGGTATTGACACAGAACTGTTTCATAGGGTATCTGCAGATAAAATGTTAGAATCATTAAAAAGTGTTGGCATCGAAAGAGGTAATACCTTTAAAATAGGATATGTGGGAAGAATAGCAAAAGAAAAGGGGATTGACGCTTTAATTGAAGCTGTAGACAAGCTAAGGGAAAAAGGGAAGCAATGTTTTCTTTATATTGTCGGTAGTGGGAACTATACGGATATTCTTACAAAAAAGGTAGCTGCAACCGGTATTAAGGATCAGGTTAAATTTATGACAGCACTCAAGCAGGAGGAACTGCCAGCCTTTTACAGTTTGATGGATATATTAGTACTCCCTTCACATACAACCCAGTCTTGGAAGGAGCAATTCGGCAGAGTGCTGGTAGAAGCAATGGTATGTGAGGTTCCTGTAATAGGTTCTTCCTCCGGAGAGATACCTAATGTAATTAGTGACGTTGGTTTGGTCTTTCCTGAAGGCGATGAAAAGGCTTTATCTAATTGCATAGAAAGGTTGATGGATGATGAAGCATTAAGAGAGGAATTTGCTCTCAAGGGGAAGGAAAGAGTAATTACACATTATTCATGGAAGGCTGTGGCAAAAGAGTATATAAAGATGTATAAAGGGTTAATAAAAAAGTCCAGGTATGTGTGTGCCCTTAATCTTGGATGCGGAAAAAATGAAGTAAAGGGTGCAATAGGGGTGGATATATATAAAACAGAGATTACAGATGCAATCTGCAATTTGAATAAACATTTTTTCCCATTTAGAAGCAATACCTTTAATAAGATATATGTCATAGATGTTCTGGAGCATCTTGAGGATGTAAAAATGGTAATGGAGGAAATACACCGTATTTCAAAACCCGGGGCTGAGGTCTATATAAATGTTCCTCATTTCAGCAGTACTCACGCATATGGTGATTTTACACATAAACATTTTTTTAATACGGAATCATTTGGTTTTTTTACAGGGAAATTTCCGCAGTACGATTTTTATAGTACGGTCAGATTTGATATGGTTGAGTTTAAAATAAATTTCTGGAGGTTGCATAGATTGAATGGCATTTCATCCTTTGCCAACCGTTTTCCTCTTTTTTATGAAAAATATTTTGCCTTTGTATTTCCAGCAATGAATATTGAGGTTACTCTGAAGGTTGTAAAATAAGGTCTGCAGGATGGGTTCCCCCCAACAAACTTTACAACAAAATAGAGATGTTACAAATGAGAACCTATGTATATAAAAATAAACTGTTAAGAATGTTTATTGCTGTTATTGATTCTGCCGGTTATTTTCTTAAGAAGATACTGTTTCCCCCCCAAAATAAAGATGCAAAACAAGTAGAGCGGATTTTAATCTTTAAGGTAGACCATGCCGGCGATGTTTTGTTGGCTACTCCTGCCATCATAGCTATACGAAAAAAGTTTCCTTTAAGCCATATAGTCCTTGTAGTTGGTCCATGGTCAAAGGGCATTATTGAAGGAGAAAAATATATCAACGAGGTAATATCTTATAGTGCATATTGGCAAGACAGAAATCCAGACCGAAATTTAAACATTCGTGAGAGCTTTAACTTGATCCGAATATTGCGGCGGAATAAATATGATATGTTTTTTGACTTTAGGGGAGATTTATTTGCCATTATTATCGGCTTTTTAAGCGGCATCCCAAAAAGAATTGGTTATGGGTGGGAAGGCGGCGGCTTTCTTTTAACTCATGAGGTCAATACAACTATAAATAAGCATCAGGTGGAAATTCTTCTGGATGCTGTAAGAGCCGCTGGGATAGAACCTGATACTTCTGAAGTCAGCCTCTCTATTTCTGAAGACGATAAAAAGTATGTGCTTGCTTTGTTGAAACAGGAGGGCTGGATTGAATCTTCATTGACCATAGGATTTCATATTGGCGGCGGCTGTCCTTCAAAGATGTGGCCTATTGAACGGTTTGCTGATTTAATGGAAATGGTTTATGGCAAGCTCAAGGCTCAGGTTGTGCTTATTGGCGGCACAGAGGATGTTGCGTTGATTAAAAAAATGGAAAGATTTTTAAGTTTTAAACCGATTGTTATGGCCGGCAAGACTACATTCAAACAAACGGCCGCAGCAATAAAAATGTATTCACTGTTTATTGGCAATGATTCTGCGCCAGTGCATATTGCTGCTGCTGTCGGAGTTACTACTATTGTTCTGTTTAGTGCAGCCAATGATTGGCAAAGATGGAAACCTTATGGCAATGATGTTGTTGTGGTTCATAAAGATGTTCCGTGTGGGGGATGTGAAGAATCTGTCTGTGATACTATGGAATGTATGAATCTGATTACGGTTAAAGAGGTTTTTGATTTGGTTTTGAGTAAGAGTCAGAATATATGAACATATTTTTAGATGCCAGATTTTATAGACGTTCAGGAATAGGGAGATATATAGAAGGTCTTTATAGGGGTATTATTGATAATAAATCCAGTATGGAGATATTTGCTGCCGGTGATTCCTCTCTTCTTAATGAGAGTTTTTTAAAGACACAACATATTATAGATTATCATTCATCAATATATTCTTTAAGCGAGCAGATAAAGGGTAGTCTATTGGTAAATAAGGTTAAGAGGAGTGTTGATGTTTTTCATATCCCTCATTATAATGCCCCTTGGTTTTTGCCTAAAAACAGTGTTGTAACAGTGCATGATCTGACGCAGTTTATTTTTCCAGAGTTTTTCGGTAGGGTTAAACCTGTTGTCGCTAAAATTGTATTAAGAAATGCTTTAAAGAAGGCTGGGATGATTATAGCAGGTTCAGAGTCTACTAAAAAAGATATTGTCAAACATTATCCTGAAATTGAAGGCAAGATTCGGGTAATATATAATGGCATTTCTGTGGATTTTAAGCCTTTGTCTGAAAACGAGGTCAATGAATTTAAGAGGAATAAAGGGCTTGCAGATTATATTCTTTATGTGGGCAACAGAAAACAGACTAAAAATCTAAGAAGGCTTTTGGAGGCATTTTCAATAATCAAAAGTGAGTATCGTAATTTAAAACTTGTAATAATAGGTGAAAGATTTTCCAGTTTTGATGAGGTTGATAAAGGCATCGCAGAGTTTAATCTAAAGGGATTGGTGGTGGTGGTTTTAAAGGTGTCTGACGAAGAACTGCATAGGTATTACTGCGGCGCTAAATTGCTTGTGCATCCATCTTTATATGAAGGTTTTGGTTTTACACCACTTGAGGCAATGGCGTGTGGTATACCAGCAGTTGTCTCAAATATTTCATCTCTGCCGGAAGTTTATGGAGACGCTGCTCTATATTTTGACCCTTACGATATTTCTGATATGATCAACAAAATTAAAATAGTTATAAGAGATACGACATTGCAGAAGGTCTTGGTTAACAGAGGATTACAACTCACAAAGGTTTTTACATGGGAAAGGTGTGCAAATGAAACATTAAAGGTATTTGAAGAGGTATATGTTAATGAAAAAATACGGTAATTTTTGCTTAAGATTTTAATTAAAATAGTATTACAATTCAAATCATTTCAAGCCAAACCTATATGTAACAGCAATAGAGGTAATCATTTCTTGGGCATCCTTACCTTTTACAATATCTATTGTTAGTGGATCGGGATTAATATCAAGATTTTTATATAGGTTCACTATAAACAATCCTTCTATAGTAAACCTTTTATAGATATATGAATATTCAAATCCATGTTGATATATCTCTTCCGGATTGTCTTTAAAGGCTGCAAGCCCGTGCCTTTCTTTGTCATAAAATACCTTAACCTCATGAAACTCGTTGAATCTATGTTTTAATTCAAAATAGAGATCATCTGCCTGGCTGCCCATATGATGCCCCATAATTACGCCGTAATTAACGAAAGGATACTTTTGATACCATGCACTTGTCACCCTGTCAACACCAGCTCTCCCCCATGGGTCATCAAAAAGCGGTAAATTTATATAATTCTGCGCATATTCGATTCTAAAATCTGTTGGGCCTGTTGTCAAAAACAATCCATATATCTTCCCCTGATGCGCCAGCTCAAATCCAAGCGGGCCAAACCACTCCTTATCTTCCTTCTGCCACCATGCAAGTAAGTCCTCACCTGCATATTCAAAATATAACTTCCCATTTTTTAGAAATGGCAACTTTTTTAGAAAAGGCATATATAGAGCTATATCAAGGCTCGCCCTTTGGTCATTGTCCCACATAGAACCGGGCATATTTTCTTCTTCAGCACTAATTACATATAAAAATTCCCATATCTTATAGTCTCTTTTGTATACAACAGTCTGATTTATGCCAAATTCCAGTATTTCTACTGGCTTATATGACAATCTTTGTCCAAATATCTTTAAATCCTCAGGCCAACCGTTGAAGATCATATAATCAAACCCTCCTATGTAAGGGACATGAAGGGTTCTCTCAGTCTGGAATTTTATCAAAGGAAAAGGTTCCGCATTGTTGGAGAGAAGAAGAGAGCCGTGATAACCATGACCCATCCAGACAGTGTCTTTTCCTGCCCCAAGGGAAATGGTGCCATTATTGTACTTTGCATACCCTTTTTTAAGGTCAAAAATGCCGCTGTTCTTCAGTTGTGCTTTATAATAAAAGAACAGCCTTGATTTGATATCAGCCTTTCCATCAACCTCAAGAAATGTAGTAATCGGCTCATCAATGACATCGCCATCTGAATTAAAGAGTGTATATTTATCTTTAAAATGTTCCGTTGAGAGATGGTAAGTTCTGAATCTCAAAGTATCAATTAAATTAATTGCATACCATGACGACGTCTCATTATTTTCCTCACCAGCCGCAGAAACATTCAAACTGTCAGCCCAACAGTAGTGTGAGCATATTGCAACAAAGCAGAATGCAATGGAAATAATAGGTGTAAAATAATTAATTAATCTTTTTATCACTATCATCAGTAAAAGATACATTTTAATTTAATCAAAGATTTCAATGCCCCTTAAAATGGCATATCCTCAAAATTAGTTATAACCCAATGCCATTATATTTGTCAAAAGGTTTAAGCTTACAAAAAGGTGTTTTTCTCATATTCTCCAGTTTTTTAAAGAAAATTAATGATTAAATTGTGATAACATATTAAAACATAAATAAGTTAGTAATTCAATAAATTCATTTTGTTCTGAATTTAAAGTATAATCTGGAAAGATAAAACTTGTTCAATGGAATTACAAAAAATGTCCTGATACTTGGTTTTATCAGCCTGCTTACTGATGTAAGCAGCGAGATGATTTACCCACTCCTCCCTGTCTTCCTCACTGCAGTCCTTGGTGCGGGACCTGCCTTCATCGGAATTATTGAAGGAATTGCAGAATCCACTGCCAGCGTACTTAAACTCTTTTCAGGCTGGTTCTCTGACAAGGTTAAAAAGAGAAAACCATTAATCCTTACAGGTTATTCCCTATCAACCATAAGCAGGCCGTTAGTGGCAATCTCGTCTTCATGGTTTCAAGTCCTTTTAATCAGATTTTCAGACAGGGTTGGAAAAGGAATAAGGACTGCCCCAAGAGATGCCCTCATTGCAGATTCAATCCATCCATCTGCATTGGGAAAGGCATTTGGTTTTCACAGGGCAATGGACCATGCAGGTGCAGTAATTGGCCCCCTTATAGCCTCACTTCTCTTATACGCTGTCACCCAAAACTACCGAACTATATTTTGGCTTGCGGCTATCCCCGGCATATTATCAATTATACTAATCATTTTCTTTCTAAGTGAGACTACCCCTTTAAGCAGAGATGCAAAATTACCCATGTCACCTTCCTTTAAAGTGGGAAGCAGGATAAGCGGGAACTTTAAACATTTTCTCGTCATCGTCATCATATTTACACTCGGAAATTCAAGTGATGCCTTTCTGATTTTGAGGGCTAATGAACTTGGCATAACACCCGCCCAGATACCGTTGCTCTGGCTTACACTTCATGTTGTTAAAATGTTAAGTTCAATGCCGGG